>NZ_JBFJYW010000001.1:0-43850 GCF_041622395.1 Pontiella sp.
GGTAGGCTGCTACAGCGGCACCTTTCGACGCGTTGCCACTTCGCTCCGCTCGTTGCTTCGCATGCGCGAAGCCTGTCTCCCTCCGGTCGGCTGTTGCCAAAGCAAACTCGGCGCGTGAATAATTCAGGATAGGCCAAACATTCGAGGGATCGAATAATTTTTCGGTGCGTCGGAGGGTTAAATGATTCTGCCGATATCCTCTGCCGCGAAGCCGCTTTAGGTTGAATGCCAATCCATCGGGTGGCCCCTTCGCCCGGCATTGCTCCAAACGGCGGGAAGTCCCGCTCCAAAAAAAAAACCGAATCCGGCATGTGCGGATTCGGTTTTTGTTTCGTTACGGGGCGTTATTTCTGCCAGGCGGAGATCACCGGGAGGCATTGGGTGGGCGTGACGGTGCTGGATGGCGGCGTGGGAATGTTTTGGCAATAGCCGGTAATGATATCCGAGTTTCCGGCTTTCTTAATGCTGCCGTTGATGATGACTTGCCCGACAATCTCGCCGTTGGCGGTGTGCCTTAGTCCGCCGGTTTTCGCATACATCAGGCCCGTGATCGTTCCGCTGGAGGTCACTTGGATGTCTCCGTCGCGGCTGGCCACGGAAAAGGCATAGGTGGTTGGGTTGATGTCGATTTGCCCGGACAGGTTGATGTCGCCGGTCGCGATGACCGATCCGTTGATCGTGGCATGGGCCGAGATGTGGAAGTCGCCCTCGACCCACATGATGCCGCCGACCGGGTTGAGGTCCGTCGTCCAGGTGCCCCCCCCGTGTACCTCGTTGTTTTTCAGTGCTTGCTGATAGTAGGGGGTGAGGTCGATGTCCGGGATTTCAACCGTGGGAACGGTCTTCGGCGTATAGATTCCCCCGGTAACTGTCGTTTTATTCTTGGTGGTGACCGAGGGGGCGGTGGCCGAGCCGCCGACGATGATGTTGTTGCTCAGGTCAATCGAGGTGGAAGAGCTTAGGTTGATGACGGGATCGGTGTTTCCTGTCACGTCCATGGCGCCGTTCGAGTGGAATTTGGCGAGGCCATCGGTGCTGGTGCTGGAGATCGAGCCGCAGCCGGAAAAGTCGAAGGTTCCGCCGCAGAGAATGGCATAGTTGAATCCTTCCATGTCGGAATAGTCGGTTTCTTCGCTGGTGCCGCTCCCGGCATAAAGGTCTTCCACGACGACCTCCGCCTCGGAGGATACGGAGCCGCATTTCCCGACCGAATTCACGATGACATAGCGGTTGCTGATCGAGGTGAGGGTCAACGCGAAGCTACCGTCGTCATAATCGTTTTCGACGCTGGATAGGGAAGAGGAAAGCGAGCTGCCTTCCGTGGACGACAAGGAAAACGCCGATTCATCGGAGCTTTTGCTGAAGTCGGAGGAGAGGATGGAGTAGGCATAATCGACTCCACCTTCGGCGTAGGCAAGCGCCTTGATCTTGTTGGTTTGGCGCCGTGCATCGAAGAGGCGCTGCTCGCCGATCTTCGTCAAGACGCCAACCAGCATGCCGAGTATGGCGATGATGAACATCACCGTGAGAAGAGCATAGCCTTTGCGGTTATTTTTCGTTTTCATGGGTTTCTCCTAGTTCCTACATGCCACTGTTTCTCGGGGTTATTTCCGTTTTGAGGGATGACGTTACCCGCCTTTGTTGTCCCTTGGTCAAGGTGACGTCCTTGTAGATTTCCAGATCGACGACGAGCGCCGAGCGCAACGGATCGCCGTCCACGCTGATTTCAAAAATTCCGTAATCGGGGCCCTTCGTGAAGATGCCGCCGATATTGACCAGCTGCATTGCGCCTTCCCAGTCGATCGTAACGTCCTTGAGCTTGGGGGTGGACTGCCCGTCCGAGCTCGATTCCATCAGGGCTTGGAACTGGATATAGCGCTTCCAGGTGCCCGGGACGATGCATTGCGAAGTGAAGGCGGAGAGGCTCTCCCAGTCGTCGGCATCCAGCATGTCCGGCTGGCTGCCGCAACGAACCTTGATGGCCAACGTCGAATCGCCGGGGACATCCGCGTTCCAGCTGATGTCTCCGTAGACCGGGGAGGTGATCCGCGTATCGAATATTTGGGAAACATAGGTGCCCTCGATCGGGTAGCTGGCCTCGATGGATGCAAGGCCAATGATCCCTTTCATTTCCATGATGTCGCTGGCCGGCAAATCGCTCCAGGTCATGTCCTTGGCGGTGGCGGTCGTTTCGTTGGTGACCACCATGCAGGTCGATGCGAGGCTGCCGAGGACGTCTTCCCAGATGGCCGGGTGGCAACGATCGGTGCTGTTGGCGATGCGGTAGGAGACCAGATAGTTTTTTTCCTTGTCGATCGCGAAATCGACCCAGTCCGATTCAAACGTTTCGCCCGGCCCGACGATCGGGCTTGAGACCTGGCCGTCGAATTTAACGGAGGATATGGTTGCTTCGTTAAAGTCGAGGCTGGCATTGGTGGTGGAGGCGGTTTCGCCGATATAGACGTTGGTGACGCGGAAGTTGCCCGTTTGCGCCGCTTGGAATTTGAGGCGGCACTGGCGGCCGTTATAGGCGAACCAGTTGCCGTTGTCGGTGAGCTCCGCGCCCTTCTGCATGACGCGCACCACCCAGTTTTTCATCAAGCCTGCCGTCGGCGAGCTGGGGACCAAGGTGCCTGTTTGGTCGGAAGCCTTCCACGTATCGTCCATTCCGGCCAGTTCAACCACGAAATCGGTCGGCGTGAGCGTTTCGTCGAAGACAACGCGGGTGTCCTCGCTTTGGTATCCTTCCGCTCCGAAGTTCGTCTCTTCCCAGCGGTCGTTTTCCATGGTCAACGTGAAGCTGTTGCCGATCGAGGTGGCCGGGAAGTACAACTGGTGGTTCCCCTTCCACGACCCGGTGGAAACATATTGGTCTACCGCTGAAACGCCGGTTTCGGCGGTGACCGGAAGCTGGGCTTCGGCCTCGCGGGCGCTCGCCGAGCTCGATATCGTCAACTGGTCGATGCCGATGTGATAGCCCGAGCTTTTGGCGTTCTTTCCGACCACCTCGAAGCAGATATCGTGTTCGCCCGGGTCGAGCAGCATGTAGCCGAGGCTCGCCTGGTCGCGTGTGATGGTGGACGAATAGGCGTCGAAACGACCTGCCGTGGGGGAGATCTCCCAGTCCAGCAGGTTCTCGAACAAAACCTTCGAGGTCGCGTTTTCCGCGTTGTAGGTGCCGGCCGCGCTGCCGTTGTCGACCACCGATTCGAGCTGGGCTTGGCGCTCGGCGTCGGTCAGGCTGTCGTCGCGGGGGCTGAAGGTGGTTTTCACCAGTTTATCCGGATCGCCGGGGCGAATATGGTAAATCACGGTCTTGGTCCATATGATCTTGCCGTCCTCGTCGCGGTCCAGGATCTGGCCGTCGGTTACATCTGCCATGGGGAAGCTGATGGCTTGGTAAGGGCCTCCGCTGTCGGGGTAGTAATGCATGTTGTCGAGCGAGGACAGGCGAAGGTCTTTCTTCAGTTGTTCCATTGCCAGCATGACATCGATATCCAGATCGTTTTGGACGTCGCCCTCGTTCACGTTTTTTAGGGCGAAGAGATAACCGGTCATGGCCATGCCCAAGGCCAGGATCAGCAACGTGATCGAGGCCATCATTTCAACGAGCGTATATCCGCTGGAGCGTGCGTTGTTCATTCTTTTACCACTCACGAGGCCGAGTCCGCCGTTACGCCGCTGCCCACCGAGGACTCCTCGGAGAGGTAGTCGGCCACATAGGTGCGTATGGTTTCGTTTCTTCCCTCAAATCCCAGGGTCTTGCGATCTCGGATCTCCACCATCACGACCAGTTCGGCCAGATTGTCTTTGCCCGTCGATAAAATTTCGGTCGATCTCCTGTAGTTGCCCGAGGTGTTCGGATAGCCGCTCGGATCCACCAAAACGTCTTCCTCCGAAAAATTGCTCAGTTCGGCGAATCCGTAGGTGCGGATCAACTCGATCCGGTTTTTGGCAATGTTGGCTGCCACATAGTGCGCCCGCGCCATGTCGGACATCTGCCGGTGCGCGACCATCAGCTGGGCGCCGCCGCCAATGAATAGCGCAAATACCGACAAAGCCATCAGCGTTTCGACAATCGATGAACCGGCGCAACGCTTGCGGTTCCGGCGACTGCGGCTGCCTGCCCATTGGCTTTTAAAATGTCCGTTTTTTGTCATGTCCTAGCTCGTACCTACTTTTTCCATCTTTTTACGCATGATAAAACAAAGCATGAAGCATGCCCTGCTTGCGATTATGTTCGATTTTTCCAATTTCGGCCGAAATCGGCCATTTCCCGGCGATGCAACGGGAACGCCGGCGTTCGGAGATTCGCATCGCTGAGACGGAATGGCGGGATTTCACAATGTTGAACACGATGCATCCTGTTTTCGCGCGGTGGTCGCCGCTGAAATTCGCTCCTGAAACCGCATGACCCCGGCTCGCGGGCCCTGCGCGTCGAATACTTCCCGCATTCGCCGTGCCGGCCGCGCGAAACCCGACAATAAGCATCATGATTTGCCGGAAGTCCGGCGGGGCGGGTTTGTGCGCGTTTGGTCTTGTGGGGGGCTTGCGCTTTCCATATCTTCTGTCTTTTGTTTATCAACTCGGGAAAGGGCTGTTCATGAACATCGTAGTATGCATTAAGCAGGTGCCCGATTCAGACAAAGTTACGATTGATCGCGAGACCAATCGGCTGAATCGCGCAGGGGTTCCATCCATTATTAATCCGTTCGACGAAAACGCGCTCGAAATGGCGTTGCAACTCAAGGAGCTGCACGGCGGAAAGGTCACCGTGATCTCCATGGGGCCGCCTCAGGCCGAGGAAGCGCTGCGTACGGCGCTTTCGCACGGGGCCGACGAAGCGGTGCTGATTTCCGACCGCAAGTTCGGCGGCGCCGACACGTGGGCGACGTCCTACACCATCAGCCTCGCCATCAAGAAGCTCGAGGGCGTCGATTTGGTGCTCTTCGGCAAGCAGGCCATCGACGGCGATACCGCCCAGGTCGGCCCGGGCGTGGCCCACTTCCTCGATATCCCGATGCTGACCTACGCCAAGGCGGTCGAGGTTACGGGAGAGACCTTCAAGGTCAACAAGGTGACCGAAGACGGCTATGAAATCTGGGATGTCGACAAACCCTGCGCCCTCACGGTCGTAAAGGAAGCAAACAATCTGCGCATGCCGTCGCTCAAGAAAAAGATGGCCGCCAAGAAGGCCGTGATTCCCTGCTGGGGCGTCGAAGAACTCCAGCCCGACGAAGACAAGATCGGCTTGGCGGGATCGCCCACCAAGGTGAGCAAGGTCTTTGCGCCGCCGGTCAAATTGAACAAGGAAATCCTCTCGGGGGAACCGTCCGAAATGATCACCGAACTCATCGGAAAACTGAAGGGACAGCACGTACTATGAGCACAACAAAAGAACTTTGGGTATTTGCAGAGCAACGCGAAGGCAAAATCGCCGGCGTGGTGCAGGAACTCCTCAGCCAAGGACAGCTCCTCTACGAAAAGTCCGGCTTCACCCTTTGCGCGGTGCTGCCTTCCGCCAACGGCGCGGACTTCTGCCAGGAACTCTACAACTTCGGCGCCAAGAAGGTTTACACCATCGACGACCCGAAACTGGCCGATTACCAGAACGACTACTATTCCCGCGCGATCGCCCAGCTGATCAACGAGAAGAAGCCGGAAATCGTCCTCTACGGCGCAACCACCATCGGCCGTAGCCTCGCCCCGACCGTCGCCGTCATGGTCGATGCCGGCCTTACGGCCGACTGCACCGAGCTGGATTTCGATGTCGAGGCCGGCAACCTGCTGCAGACCCGTCCGGCGTTCGGCGGCAACATCATGGCCACCATCATCTGCCCGAATCACCGTCCGCAGATGTCGACCGTCCGCTCCAATGTCTTCAAGAAAAACAAGATTTCGGATAGCGAAACGGGCGAGCAGGTTGCTTACAGCGTCGATCTCTCGGGGGTTCCGGAGCGCATGCGCCGGCTTGAAACGGTGCACGAAGCCGATTCCAACAGCATCGACCTCAACGCCGCGCAGTTCATCGTATCCGGCGGACGCGGGGTCGGGAAGCCCGAGAACTTCAAGATCATCTACGACCTCGCCGCCGAAATGGGCGCGGCCGTCGGCGCCTCGCGCGCTACGGTGGACGCAGGCTGGATCTCGCACCACCATCAGGTGGGCCAGACCGGAAAGACGGTCTGCCCGGTCGTTTACATCGCCTGCGGCATTTCCGGCGCCATTCAGCATCTTGCCGGCATGCAGAGTTCCGACATGATCATCGCGATCAATAAGGATCCCGATGCGCCGATCTTCGATGTTGCCGACTTTGGCCTCATCGGCGACCTGCACGAAATCGTGCCGGAATTCCAGAAACAGATCGCCGCCGCCAAGGCCTCGTAGAGAATCTGGTCTCTGGAATTGAATCAAGTACCCCCGCAACGCCCCTGATCCGGGACCCTTGCGGGGGTTCTTTTTTTTCTGCGGGCCGTTCGGGGCGTTCGTTCGAGCCAAGCCATCCTCCCCGGGCGATCGATCGGCGGCGGGTTCCGGATTCCGCAAGGCTGCTCGGAAGGCCGGATGCGGGCTTTTTGGGGCGACGCAGTCCGGGGAGCGAGGTCTTTTGTGGGAAAACAGCATTGTTTTTTTTGCGGAAATACCATCTAATGCGAATTTGTCGAGGTGCAATTTATTGCTTAAGGACCCGGCCCCGAGCGGCTGGCACATGAGAAGGGATCCAATGTCTAAGAAAGCTCCTAAACGTTTTTTTGCGAGTCATGCCAAATCGAGCGCCGCGCTGGTGAGTCTCGGTATTCACGCCGTACTGATTGTTGTTGCACTCTCCTTTGTTGCGGTAACCGTGTATCAAAAGGAGGACCAAACCTTTGAGCAGGTAAAGGTTAAGCGTCCCAACGTAAAGCTCAAGAAGCTGCAGGTGCCGGTCAAGATCCAGAAAAAGCAGACGCAGAAGCCCAAGCTGCGCCAGCGCATTGTGGTCAAGCAAGCCGTGAAAATGCCCGACATCAAGATGCCCGAGATTACCGGGGTCAAGGGCGGCATGGGCGCGGCGGGCGCCGGCGACGGCGGTGGAAGCGGCATCGGCTTCAGCATGCCCGAAATCGACTTTTTCGGAGCCAAGGGCAAAGGGGACAAGGTTGTCTTCATCGTCCACTTTGGCCCGGCCACCATTGGTAACAATCCCTATACCCGCATGACGGGCTACACGATCCGCAAACGTCTTGAGGATTTGATCAACGAGCTGCCCGGGGTGACCCTGTTCAATGTCGCCGCCTACTGGATGCGGGATACCATCGCTTTGTCGCCGGAAATGATGTTGGCGACGCCCGAAAACAAGCAAAAGGTCATGGACTGGATGGCGCCGGTCAATCCCTTGGAAGGGAACTATAGCCACTGCTTTGTTTGGGGCGGGGCCAATGGCAAGGTGGTCGCGGCGCGAAAGAAATATCCCCAACGGGTCGAAGGCCTGCCGTTCTATTCGCCCAAGTGGGCCTATCCCTACGAAGTCCCCGGTGCAATCAACAACAAGTATCTGGGCGCGGGAAAAACCTACGAGCACTGGAACCGCGGCGTGACCTGGGCGTTGCAGACCCAGAAGCCCGACACCATCTTCATCCTGACCACCAACTACATCGATGCCTGGGGCGGTGGTGCAAAGGGTAATCCTGCGAAGGTTGCCGCCTCCTACAAGAAAATGATCCAGGATGTCTATGGTCCGGATCGAAACCGTTGGCCCTCGCTCAACGTGGTGGTTCTGGAGTATGGCAACCAAGACCCCAACAATATCTTGAACAATCAGTATGGTCCCATCATCAAGGCCTTCAGAGGCGATGGCTCCATCATCCACGACATTTCCAAATACATGACGGACGAAGAGAAAGACAAGTACCGGGCTTACAAGAGCCAGTACAGTAAATAGTCGTTCGTTCCTGCCGTTGGCTGTTTGATCCCGAGTCTTGCGCCGACGGTTCTTCCGTCGGCGGCCAATCTCTCTTTTCGCGGTTGCTTTCGGAAGGTTGGGGGGCTTCATAAAAAACGGCAGAATCCGGATGCAATGAAGTGTCGCCGTGCGGGAGCGTTTCCCGGCTGAACGGTAATTGAGTCCCGCCTGCGTTCCGGCCTGCCCCTCCTCCCTGTGTCATCGTTGGCGGTTGGCCACGAAGCCATGAGATTTATCTTGAAACACCGATGGCCGATGCGCATATTCACCCGATCTTCAGGGCAGGGTGAAATTCCCGACCGGCGGTGATAGTCCGCGAGTTTTTCCGAGGTTCGGAACGACAGGATGCAGTGAAATTCTGCAACCGACAGTAAAGTCTGGATGAAAGAAGATTATGCGATGCTTTGTAATTGCGAATTGCCTTGGAGAATCACGGTCTTCAAGGCTTTTTTAGTGTTACAGGAGCAACTATGAGTGAAATGACTTTCGACCCAATCAAGGACGTCCTGGAGGCGTTGCGCAACGGTGAGATCATCCTGGTTACGGATGATGAGGAACGGGAGAATGAAGGCGATTTGATCTGTTCCGCCGAATTATGTACGCCGGAGCATGTTAATTTCATGATCACCCATGCCCGCGGGTTGGTTTGCATGCCGATCACCCGGGAACGTGCGGCCCATCTGGGACTGACCCGCATGAACGTCTCCCACGAGGGCGATGTGTTCCAGACGGCGTTCACCATCTCGGTCGATGCCGCCGGAAGTACGACGGGAATCAGCGCCCAGGAGCGTGCCGGAACCATCCGCACCATTGTGGATGAAAATACCCGCCCCGAAGACCTGCTCTGCCCCGGTCATGTGTTCCCGCTCATCGCGATGCCCGGCGGCGTGTTGGATCGGGCCGGCCACACGGAGGCGACGGTTGATCTGATGGCCGCGGCCGGGTTGCAGCCTGCGGGGGTGATTTGCGAAATCACAAACGATGATGGAACCATGGCCCGCATGCCGGAACTGGTCGAGTTCGCGCGAAAACACAAGCTGAAGATGACCTCCGTCGCCGAGGTCACCAAATACCGCTACACCCATGAAAAACTGGTCCGCATGGAGCGCGAGATCAACATGCCGACCGATGCCGGCGACTTCCGCCTGAAACTCTACAGCTCCAAGGTCGATAACAAGGACCACTTGGCGCTGGTCTGCGGCGATGCCTCGTCCGGAAAAATCCCGATGGTGCGCGTACATAGCGAATGCCTGACCGGCGATGTATTCCACTCCGCCCGCTGCGATTGCGGCGCCCAGCTGCATGCCGCCATGCACGACGTCCAGGAATATGGCTACGGTGCGATCGTCTACATGCGTCAAGAGGGCCGCGGCATTGGGCTGGCCAAAAAGCTGCACGCTTACGAGCTGCAGGAAAACGGCATGGATACCGTCGAGGCCAACGAACATCTCGGTTTCGATGCCGACCTCCGCGACTACGGCGTCGGTGCGCAAATCCTGGCCGACCTGGGGATGACCAAGATTCGCCTGCTCACCAACAACCCCTCCAAGATCAGCGGGTTGGACAAGTATGGCATCGAGGTGGTGGAGCGCATCCCGCTCGTGTTGAAGCCGGGGAAGCACAACGATTTTTATCTGGCCACCAAGCGCGACAAGATGGGGCACCTGATTTAGGGATAGCACGAGATTCCAATTCCGAAACAAATTCCAAATCGGATTTGTTTCGGATTTAGAGATTCGGATTTGGAATTTTCAACCGGAGTTTGACTATGGGAAAAGGTATTTCAAAATCTATTGATCCGATCGACGGCATCGGTGCGCGCCAGCTGCTCGGCCAGCTCGATGCGTCGGGCATGCGCTTCGGTATCGTCGTGGCACGATTCAACCACGAGTTGACCGACGAACTTGCGCGGAGTGCCTACCAATGCTTGGAAAAGCATGGCGCCAAGCCCCAAACCATCGATGTGGTGCGGGTGCCGGGGGCCTACGAAATTCCGGTCGTCGCGGAAAAGATGGCGGCCGGCAAGCGCTACGATGCGCTGATTGTTCTCGGGGTGGTGGTCGAAGGCGAAACCCAGCACGCGCAGATGATCATCGATACCACCGGACAGAGCATGCTCGACATCGCATGCCGGCACCAAATTCCCGTTATTAACGAAATCGTCGGCGTCCGCACTTGGGCGCAGGCCGAGGCGCGTTGCCTCGGCGGCGAAAACACCCGCGGCTGGTACGCCGCCGAGGCGGCCATCGAAACCGCCCGTGTATGCAAGCAACTTGGATAAATCAAATGCAGAATAAAAAACCGAATGGACGTCGCCAAACGCGCGAGTGGATCATGCAATTCCTGTTTCAGCTCGACTTCAATCCGGAGCCGATCGACATCGCCCTCGCGGATTTTTGGGAGGAGCGGGAGCCGAGCGCAAAGGAAAAGACCTATGCCGAGGAAATCATCAAGGGCGTGGTGCAGCGGAAGGACGAACTCGATGCGCGCCTTTCGGAATATGCCAACCGCTGGAATTCCGACCGCATGGGTGCCGTCGACCGCACGGTGATGCGCGTCGCCCTGTTCGAAATGCTTCACCGCGAAGACGTGCCGCCCGTGGTTTCGATCAACGAGGCCGTCCACTTTGCCAAGGATTTCAGCAGTTTCCAGTCGGGCCGTTTCGTCAACGGCGTGCTGGACCGGATCCGCAAGGATATCGACCGTCCGGCCCGCACCACCTACAAGCCGCGGGGGAATGAGTAATGGCCGGATGGCTCGGGGCCCTCAAGAAGACCCGGAACCTGCTTGGCAAGGTCTTCTCGGCCAAGACCAATCTCGAGGAGATGGAGGTCGACGAGATCGAGGAAATTCTGTTGCGTTCCGATGTCCCGGTGCGCCTGACGATGGCGATCGTCGATGAGCTCGAATCGCCTTCCCGCAAGGCGTCCCGCAAGGAGCGGCTTGGCGCCATGCTCCTCAAGGAGCTTGGCGAAGCCAAGACCTTCGAATGGGAAGCGGAACCCAAGCCGCATGTGATCCTGCTGCTCGGCGTCAATGGCTCGGGGAAAACCACGACCGCCGCCAAGCTGGCAACCCGCGCCCTGGGCCGGGGGCTCAAGCCGATGCTCTGCGGTTCCGATACCTTCCGCGCCGCTGGCTCCTCCCAGCTCAAGCTCTGGAGCGAACGGGTCGGCTGCGACTTCGTTGGCGGCGAGATGGGGCACGATGCCGCGGGAGTCGCCTTCAACGCCGTCGATTCCGCCCTCGAAAAATCGTGCGATGTCGTGCTGGTCGATACCGCCGGGCGCATGCACACCAAGACGCCGCTGATGGACGAGCTGCCCAAGATGTGCCGCGCCATGAACAAACGGCTGCCCGGCGCGCCGCACGAGGTCTGGATGGTGCTCGACGCCTCGCTGGGCCAAAACGCCATTATCCAGGCCAAGCAGTTCAACGAAGTCGTTGCGCTCACGGGCATCGTCGTCACCAAGCTCGATGGCTCCTCCAAGGCGGGCTTCCTCTTTTCCGTGCGCGCCGAACTCAACGTGCCGATCCTGTTCGCGGGCCTCGGCGAGGGCGAAGCCGACCTCGTCCCCTTCAACGCAAACGAATTCGTGGACGCCCTTTTCGATGACAATGGGGAATCCACAGATTCCACGGATTAGGGGATTCGGGTGACGGACGAGCAGACCAAAGCGATGATCGGTGCCGCCATTACCTATTTGATGGCCTCTTCAAGGTCGCGGGCATGGCTGATTAACTTCGGTGCAAGCGTCTCGAATTTAAAAGGGTTGTAAACCAATCCCCAAAATCGGTGAACTCTGTGGATGATATACAATACATGATGCGGGCGATCGAGCTGGCGAAGAGGGGCGAGGGGCTGACGCGCCCCAATCCGCCGGTCGGTGCGGTGCTGGTGCTCGAAGACTATATCGTGGCCGAAGGGTGGCACCGGATGGCGGGCGCCGACCACGCCGAACGCGACTGCCTGAACCAGTTGCCGCCGATCGCCACCAACCTCAAAACCGCAACGCTCTACGTTACGCTCGAGCCCTGCTCGACCCATGGCCGCACGCCGCCCTGCACCGACCTCATCCTGGCAAAAGGGATCGGGCGCGTGGTGGTTTCGGTCGTTGACCTGAATCCGGCGCATGCCGGGCGCGGGCTTAAGATTTTGGAAGACGCCGGGGTCGAGGTGGTTGCCGGGGTGTGCGAAGCCGAGGGGCGCGAGCTGATCGCCCCGTTCGAAAAATACATCGTTTCCGGCATGCCCTATGTGACGCTCAAGCTGGCTTCGACGCTCGACGGCAAGATCGCCGACCGGCAGGGCGATTCCAAATGGATCACGGGGGCCGAGGCCCGCGAGCGGGTGCAGGCGATGCGCCGCCGGTCCGACGCCATCATGGTCGGGGCCGGAACCGTCCGTGCCGACGACCCGTCGCTGCTGCCGCGCCCGGCCGAGGGCCGGAAGCCCTGGCGCGTGGTGATCGGCTCGGACATTCCGGCGGATGCCAAGGTGCTGACGGATGAAGCGGCGGAGCAAACCCTGGTGCGCGCGGGCCCGCTCAAGCAGGTTCTCGAAGAACTGGCGCAACGGCACGATGTGATGCATGTGCTCTGCGAAGGCGGCGGACAGCTCGCCGCCGCCCTGATTGAAGAGGGGCTCGTCGATGAATTCGCCTTTTTCATCGCCCCGAAGCTGATGGGGGCCGACGGCCTTCCCAACTTTGCCCAAACGGGCGGCCTGATCGACGGCGTGAAGAATTTGAAGTTTCTTTCGGTGGAACCGGTGGGGAACGATATACTGATTAAAGCGAAAATGGAGAAGTAGTTATGTTTACTGGCATTGTTCAACGACTCGGCAACATCATCGACATCAAAATGGATGGAACGGCGGGGCGCATCACGATGGTGCCGAACCGCCCCTTCGACCGCCCGATCCATCTGGGCGACAGCATCGCGGTGAACGGCACCTGCCTGACCGTGGCGGCAATCGAGGGCGACAAACTGATGTTCGATGTCCTGGGCGAAACCTTCGATAAAACGAACCTCGGCGACAAGACCCCGGGCGATCTGGTCAACCTCGAGCAGGCGTTGGCGCTGGGCGACACGCTGGGCGGCCACATCGTTACGGGCCACGTCGACAACACCGGCACCGTGGCAAAGATCGAGCAGGTCAGCCGCGACTGGAAGTTCACCATCGAAACCTCGCGCGACATGCTGATGCTGATGGTCTACAAGGGATCCATCGCCATCGACGGCATCTCGCTGACGGTCGCCGAGCTGACCGATAACGGTTTCATCGTCCACATCATCCCGCACACGATCCAGGAAACCGACATGTCGGAATTCAAGGTTGGCACCAAGGTGAACCTCGAAGCCGATATCCTCGGCAAGCACGTCCAGCGCATCCTCGAATTCGGCGGCGGGCAGGACTATCGCCTGAATCTGAACGGATAGTTTTTTATTGGCCGGAATGATGCTTCAGTAGGCCCTTTGGACTTGGTTGGGAACGTACCGTGAATCGTAGGCACTATATCTATGCAGGACTGGCGATGGCGTCGGCCCCCGTTTGGGCGGCGACGCCGCGCCGGAAGCAGATCTTTCTGGTGATCGACGACGCGGGGTTGGCGCTGGGCGAGACGAAGCAGTTTCTCGATATCCCCATTCCGATGGCGATCGCGGTGCTGCCGCACCAGAAGCAGACGCCGGAGGTTTGCAAGGCGATCAAGCAGGACCGGGAAAAGGAAATCCTTCTTCATCAACCGATGGAGGCCTACAACAAGGAGAAGAATCCCGGAAAGGGCGCGATCTATAATACGACGCGCTCCGTCGATGTGCGCCGGATTCTGGATGCCAACCTCAAGTCGGTCAACGGGGCGGTGGGCATGAACAACCACATGGGATCGCGCGTGACCGAAAATCCGGAGCTGATGCGCGAGGTGTTGCGCTATTGCAAGGGTAGCGGCCTTTTCTTTCTGGATAGCAAAACCGCCTACAATTCGCTGGTTCCGAGCCTGGCCCCCCGGGAGGGGATGCACGTCGAGTCCCGCCACGTCTTTCTGGACATCCAGCACGACCGCGCCTATGTCCGCCGGATGTGGGGCAACGCCGTTTCGCACGCCAAGGAACATGGCTACGTGGTCGTGATCGGCCATATCTGGAGCAAAGAAACCGCCGCCGCCATTCGCGATAGCTATGAGACGCTCCAGAACCAGGGCTACTCCTTTCACAAGCTCTCGGAATTGTATGAATAGGGGCGCCGCGTTCCACTGATCTCTTGGTTCCCCTGGCCCGTTGAATACAAACCGATCCGCCGGGGGCGCCCGAAACCCGAAATAAACAGAATGGAATGGATTTCATGATTTCCGACCAACAGATAATCGATTTGATAAAGCAGCAAGTGGTTCCATCCGTAGGGTGTACCGAGCCCGTCGCCTGCGCGCTGGCTTGCGCCAAGGCCGCCGAGATCCTGGGGGGGCAACCCGAATGGATCGAAGTTTTCGTGAGCGGCAACATCTACAAAAACGGGATGGGCGTTGGCATTCCGGGGACCGGGATGACCGGGTTGCCGGTTGCGGCCGCGCTCGGCGGCATTTGCGGTAAATCGGAATACGGGCTGGAAGTCCTCAAGGAGGTCAACGACCGGTCGCTCGCCCTGGCCAAAGCGATGCTGGGTGAACGCCGGGTTGCCATCAAGGTGAAGGAGGAGTGCCCCGACAACTTGTATGTCGAGGCGCTCTGCCGCAAGGGGACGGATGAAGTGCGCGTGGAAATCGTCCACCAACATTCCAACATCGTCTTGGTGGAGAAGAACGGGGCGGTGCTTTTCCGTAAAGAGATCCTTCCGGAAGAGAACGTCGAAGAAAAGCCGGTCCCCGATCTTTCCGTTGCGCGTATTCTGGAGTTTGCCACCACCGCACCCATGGAGCGTCTGGAGTTTGTCTTGGAAGGGGCCCAAATGAACTCCGCCATTTCCCAATTCGGGCTAAGCCAGGAGCATGGTCTGCAGATTGGCAAAAAAATGAAGGAGCAAATCGAAAGCGGACTTTTGTCGGACGATCTCCTTTCGTATTCGTTGATGCTGACCGCCGCCGCCTCGGATGCGCGAATGGCGGGCTGTACCCATCCGGTGATGACCAACTCCGGTAGCGGCAACCAAGGCATCACCGTCACCATGCCGGTGGTGGCGGCCGCCGAAAAACTCGGGTCGTCCCGCGAACAACTGGTGCGCGCCCTGGTCATTTCCAATTTGATCTCGATCCACATCCATTCCTTCCTTGGGCATCTTTCGGCGTTGTGCGGGATTTGCCTGGCCGGAACCGGGGCCGCCTGCGGCATCACCTATCTGATGGGCGGCGGGATCACGGAACTCGAATTCGCCATTAAGAACATGGCCGGGAATATTACCGGAATGGTGTGCGATGGCGCCAAGCTGGGGTGTTCGCTCAAGGTGTCCTCCGGGGTTACGGCCGCCATTCAGGCCGCGCTGCTCGCCGTTGGCGGAATCCACATCGGCAATGACGGCATCGTGGAGGAGGATATTGAAAAGACCATCCGCAACATCGGGGTGATCGGATGCGAGGGCATGCTCGAGACGGACCGCGTGATCCTCAAAACCATGCTTTGCAAGTGATCCGGGAAGGGCGGAGGTGCCGAATGAAAGTCCCATCCATCGAAAATAGATCCGTGTTGGTAACCGGCTGCTCATCGGGCATTGGGCGGGCGACGGCGGAGATGTTGCGCTCGGCCGGCTGGCGGGTTTTCCCGACGGCGCGCGCGGCGGCCGATCTGGACGCGCTGCGCCAAGCCGGGTTCGACGCCATTGAGCTGGATGTCGCCTCCAGCGAATCGATCGCCACCGCCGTGGAGCGGGTCTTGGCCGAAAACGGCGGAAAGCTGGGCGCGGTGGTCAACAACGCCGGATTTGGAATGCCGGGCGCGATCCAGGATTTGACGCGTGCGGCCATGCGCGATCAATTCGAGGTGAATGTCTTTGGCCTGCAGGAACTGACCAACACGCTGGTCCCGGTTTTCCGCAAACAGGGCTATGGCCGCATCGTGAACATCAGTTCGGTGGTCGGCCGCTTGGCGCTGCCGTTCATGGGGATCTATTCCGCCTCCAAGTTTGCGCTCGAGGCCATCAGCGATGCCCAGCGCGTGGAGTTGTCGCTCGATCCGATTTCGGTTTCGTTGATCGAGCCGGGCCCGATCCGCACGAAGTTTTCCTCCAATTGTGCCGGGCAGGGGGAGGAGAAGCTCGATACGGGCGCGTCGAAGTTCGGTTCCGCCTACCGCCGGTATTTCGAGCGGCGCCGCAACGGCGGCATGGCCGAGGATCGCTTTCGTCTGCCTCCCGAGGCCGTGGCGAAAAAGATCCGCCATGCGCTCGAATCGCCGCGCCCGAAGATCCGCTATCTGGTCACGATCCCCGCATACCTCGGCGCCTTCGCGGCCCGCTTCCTTCCGGCGGGGTGGATCGACCGCCTGATGGTCGGCCACGTGAAAAAGCGCTTTGGCTAGGCTTGGTTTCGCTGCGTTCCCATCTATAATTCTCCTGTCCAATGGAGGTGTTCCGATGAAACGCTCGATTTTCGTCTGTCTGGTTTGCTGTGCGGTTTTGTCGGGCTGTTCGTCGGTATCGGTTCGGCGGGATTACGATTCTTCCGTCGATTTTTCCGCGCTCAAGACCGTTGCCTGGCAGCATGCCGGGCAACCGCTAACGGGAAACCCGCGGATCGACAACGATTTGATCGATGACCGCATCCGGGCGGCCGTGGCCCGCGAGCTCGCCAAGAAGGGGTTCGTTTGGGTCGATCAGGCCGAGGCCGACTTTCTGGTTGCCTATTTCCTGGCGTACAAGCAACGCGGCGGATTTAGCTCCATCAGTTTCGGGGTCGGCGGGGGCAGCTACGGCCGCTATGGAGGCGCGGGCTACAACCCCCGCGTGTCCGATCCCGAAGAAGGGGTCTTGACCATCGACATCCTCAACCCCGCCACCAACAAGAACTATTGGCGCGGTGTGGGCCGTCGCAATTCCTTCGAAGGCAACACCCCCAAAAAGACCACCAAAATCGTTAATTCCGCCGTCGCCGATATCCTGGCGATATTCCCGCCGAAAGAGTAGAGCGCCGCCCCGATTACCGTTTGCGGTTGTCGGAAATGTGCTGGAGCATCTGTTCGCCGCGGGCTTTGTCGATCTGCGCCAGGGCGTTGGCCTCGCGCTCGGCATCGGACCACTTCCGGAGTTTGAAGTAGGAATAGCAGAGCATGTAGCGTGCGTCGGCATACTGCGGGTCGAGCTGGAGTGCGCCGCGGTAGGCATTGGCCGCCTCGTTGTATTGGCCGAGCTTGAAATAGGCGTAGCCCATGTTGTAGTGGGCATCCTTCTGGTTGGGCGCGGCCTGGATCGACTGCTCGAACGACCGGATGGCCGCATTGAAATTTTCGGCGGTCAGCAGTTTGATCCCGTCGGCATAATGGCGCCGGGCCGCCACCGGATCCGATCCGGAAGGCGTCGCTGCGCGCGGCGCGCTCAAGCGGGCAATGGCCTGGCTTGCCGCGTCGACATGGCTCCCGTTTTCGCCGGCCTGGCCGAGATAGTGGTTGTACCAGCGCACCGCCTCGTTCTTGTCGCCCAGCGTTTGCTCGTAGATGACCGCGAGGTTGAAGGCCGCCGGGGCATAGTCCGGGTAGGCCGACAACACGGACTCGAGCTGCTTGATCGCGTTGCCGGAGTTGCGTTGCAGTTCCGTCAATGCGAGCGCGGTCCGGCCTGCGGCGCTCTGCGGATTCACCTTGACCGAAGCCGTGATCGCACGCGAAGCGCCGGTCCAATCCTGCTTCTGGGCCGCAATCAGGCCCATCATGGCCAGCGCGGTATGGTTGAGCGGGTCTTTGCCGAGCACGTTGTTGAGGGCCATTTCGGCGTCGTCGAACCGCTGTGCGTGGAAGAGGGCGATGCCCAGGTTCAGGTTGGCGGACGTAATGGTGTCGGCCAAAACGCACGATTCGTTGAAGGCGTCGGCGGCATCCTCGACCTTGCCGAGATCCCAGAGGATCAGGCCCAGCTGGTTCCAGGCGGCCGACTTGTTCTCGTTGCCGGACGTTTTTTTGATCGCCTTTTCCAGCAGGGTCTGGGCCTTGACCAGTTCGCCCGATTTCCAGGCCGCCATTGCTTTGCCGTATTCCTTCTCGCCCGATTTTTCGCCACAGCCAATAAATACCAGCAGCAGGACTGCGAGGCCGCCTGCCGTTCCTAAAACGTTCTTGTTTTTCATTGTTCCGATAATCCCTTGACCCACACTTGTCGCGTGCGCGGTCCGTCAAATTCGCAAAAATAGATACTCTGCCATGTGCCGAGTTGCGGCCGGCCGCCGGAAACGATCACCTGCGCCGACGATCCCATCATGCTCGCCTTCACATGGGCCGCGGTATTGCCCTCGAAATGCCGGTAGCCACCGCTCCATGGAACGACCCGGTCGAGGACCAGCTCCATGTCGGCCGTAACGTCCGGGTCCGCATTCTCGTTAATCGTAATCCCCGCCGTCGTATGCGGGATGAAGATGGTTGCAACGCCCTCCGTAAGCCCCATCTCGGCAATGGCTTCCGCAATCTGGCGGTCCATCTTGATAAAATCCGTTCGGGAGCTCGTCTGTAGGCTGAATTTCTTCATGGGCCAGTACCATATCCGAACCCCGGATATTTTGAAGCGGAAAGTTCCCCCCCGGCGGGAAAAATCGGGGCGGAGGGTTGGATTGCTTGCATCCGGGCTTCCATTCGGAGCGCCGGGCGGGTTTAATCGCGGCTCCTAAATAAGGATTTACCGACTTGGATATTCTTTCAGACCATATTTTATCGTTGGCCATCATGGTTTTCCTGCTGTTCTCCTCGGCGTTTTTTTCCGGAACGGAAACGGCCCTTTTTTCATTGAGCCGCGAACAGGTGAAGGATCTGCGGGCGCACGGGCACCGGGTGGAGCGGCTGCTGGCTTTGCTGACCGAAAACCCGTCGGGCCTGTTGATTGCCATCCTCTTCGGCAATCTGGTGGTGAACATCCTTTTCTTTTGCATGAGCTCCGTTTTTGCGCTGGATGTCGCCGCGCGTTATGGCGACTGGTGGCAGGCCGTCGTGGGCTTCGTCGTGCTCGGCGTGGTGATTCTGGCCGGGGAAATCGTTCCCAAGGCGATCGGGATCACGTTTCCCCGCAAGGTCGTAAGGGTGGGGTCCGCCCCCTTGTTGGGCTGGTTCCATTTTCTGGGGCCGGTGCGGCTGGTCCTGGAGCTAATCACCAAGCAGATGGAGCCCGCCGAGGCGCACGACGAAAAGCTCGATGCCGACGAACTCAAAATGCTCATCGACGCCACCCGGCACGATCCGACGTTCGGCCTGCAGGAAAAGGCGATTGTCGAGGATATCGTCAATTTGCCCGAGATCCGGGTGCGGGAACTGATGGTGCCGCGCGTCCAGCAGATGTTCCGCCGGGCCGATGCCCCGGCGGGCGAGGCGCTGGCCGAAGCCGCGATGCAGGAAATCGAGTTGATCCCCATCTACGAGGGGGACGAGGACAACATTGTCGGGGTGGTCGATGTCCGGGATCTGTTCGTGAACGACGATCCCAATCGGGCGCTGGCCTTTTTTGCCAATCCGGTCTCTTTTGTGCCGGAGGCCAAGCGCGCCGACGAAATGTTGCGCGAGTTCCTGTCGGGCGGCCACCGCATGGTCTGCGTGGTCGATGAATACGGCGGGCTTGCCGGAACCGTGGTGCTCGAGGATCTGCTGGAAGAGGTCGTCGGCGAATTCCATGTCTTGGATGTTCCCGCCATCGAACAGCTCGGCGAATCGAAGTACCGGTTGCCCGGCAACCTTGGAATCCGCGAGTGGCGCAGTCTGTTCGTCGGGTTTTTGCCCGACGAAGCCACGCGCGACCTGGCGCTCGATACGCTGAGCGGACTGGTGGTTTCCCTGCTCAAGCGGATGCCTTCGCCGGGCGATGTCGCCAAGCTGGGCAACCTGCGCTTTACGGTCGAGCAGGTCCGCTCGCGCCGGATCGAATCCGTCGTGCTCGACCTTTCGACCAACGGAGAGGGAGGCGCCGCATGACCACCCTTTTCATCATTCTCGCCGGGTTCCTCTTTTCCGCCCTTTTTTCGGGGGTCGAAACCGGAAGCTACATGATCAACCGCATCCGCCTGCGCCAGCGCGAGCGCGAGCGCAACCCGTCGGCCCTGCTGCTCTCCAAGCTGCTGCGGAACCCCCATATCTTCATTTTCACGGTCTTGATCGGCAACAACATCGCGGTCTTCCTGCTTTCCAAGGAAGTGACCGATGCCTACCTCGCCGGGGGAATGGCGTCGGGCGGCCGCCTGTTCGGTTTCATTCCGTGGAACGCCGAAACCGCCGCGACCCTGACGCTGATGTTCCCGCTCTTCCTGTTTGCCGAGGTCGGTCCGAAAAACCTCTTCCGCAAAAAGGCCGATTCGCTGATGTATCGCCTTTCCGGGTTGCTTCGGGCCCTCGTTTGGCTCTTCTATCCCTTCACCTGGCCGCTGAAGGAACTCTTCCGCATCCTGACGCACGGGCTCGAAAAGGATCCCGGCCGCGATCTCCACCGCCTCTCCTCCGACGCATTGCGCGAATATTTTTCCACGAGCGAGAAAGAGGGGGTCATCTCGTCGGATCAAAGCCGTATGGTGGACAATGTGACCTCGATGCACGAAGTCCCCGTCAGCATGATGATGATCCCGTTCAAGAAAGTGCCGACGTTGCCCGGCCACGCCACGGTTGCGGACTTCAAGCAGCTCGTTTCGGGCCGCGATACCAGCCAAGCCATTCTGATGGACAAGCATTCCGCCATCGGTTTGGTTTCGCTGTTCACCGTGGTCAACCGCAAGCTCGGGGACGGGGATCGGCTGCGGCCCTTCGCCGAGGACGTGCTGAAATTGCAGGAAAACCGCAATCTGAAGTCGGTGTTCTACCGCTTGCGCCGCAACCACCACCACTGTGCCGTCGTCGTCGATGCGCACGGCCATCCCGTCGGCTTCGTCCAGCTCGAAGACATCGCCCGCTACATCGCCATGAAATAGCGCCGCCGATTCCGGCCGGTCGGAGCCGAGGGGCTCCGTGTCCGGGCGAAGCAGCCTTTTATGGTTGGGCAAGGTCTTCGAGCGGGAGCCATTCGAGGACGCGCTGGATGGAGCGGTCCCAGTAGTCCCATTTGTGGGCGGCCACGGCCTCTTCGTAGGTGAGGTGCAGTCCCTTTTCGGTGGCGAGGTCGCGGAAGGTGACGGAATCCCGATACAGGAAGTCTTCGGTGCCGCAACAGACGTAGAACGCGGTGTCGGGGACGGTGTCGAGCTTCCGCAACTGGCCGATGAGGTCGTTGGCTGACCCGGAAATGAGTTCCATCGAACCGAATGCGGCCCGGAAGGTGCGGAGCCGGCACTCGTCCCATTCGTCGTGAACGTGCGCGGCCAGGTCGAGCGCGCCGGAGAGCGAGGCGGCGGCGGCGTATTGTCCCGGGCGGCCCAGCGCCAGCTTGATCGCGCCGTATCCGCCCATCGAGATGCCCGCAATGAAGGTGCGCTTCGGATCCTCCGAGAACTTGAACCAACGCCGGACCAGCATCGGCAGCTCGTCGGCGAAGAAGGTCCAGTAGTCGGAGCCGTGCTTCATGTCGGAGTAAAAACTCTTGTAGGCGTCCGGCATGACGATGGCCAGGTTGTAGCGGTTGGCGTAGCGCTCGATCGCCGTGCGGCGGCACCAGATGGTGTTGTCGTCCGAAAGCCCATGCAGCAGATAGAGCACCGCGGGCGGTTCCTGCCAGGCGGCGGGATGCTCCGGCACAATGATGTTGGCGCCGAGCGAAAGCCCGAGCACCTGCGAGTCGAAATTCATTTCCAGCAAGGCCATGCGCGCTCCTATAGCAATTTTCCGCCCTCTTCGGTTTGTCGGATGGCCACGAGGGTGTCGCCGAGGTTGAGCCGGGTTTGCGGGCCGGGATCGAAGGCGGTGGTGCCGTCGCGGTGCTTCACGGCGATGACCATGGAACCGAGCGTCTGCCGGACGCGGGCCTCGGAAAGCGTTTTGCCGAGCATGTCGTTCCCTTCGTCGACGGTATGCTCGAAAACCTGCAGGGCGATGCTCTTGTCGTTCGTGACCAATTCGATGAGGTCGACCACCGACGGGCGCGTCAGCAGCTGGGCAATCTGGTTCGCGCCGGTCGAGATGGGCGAAACCACGCGGTGCGCCCCCGCCTTGCGGAACTTGCGGGAGTTGTCGGGGTCGTGTACGCGGGCAATGATGCGCAGCTTTTTGCTGAGCCCGCTCGCGGTCAGCGTCAGAAACAGGTTTTCCGCATCGGTGTCGAGCGCGGCGACCAGCGAGTCGGCCTGGCCGATCTGGGCGGCTTCGAGGGGCTCCTCTTCGGTGGCGTCGCCCAGGATGTGGGGGATTTCCAGCTCCGCCATGCGCTTGGCCTGTTCCGCGTTTTCCTCGATCACCACAAACGGCATGTGGGCGGCCTGCAGTTCGGCCACGACCTGCATCCCGGTACGGCCATAGCCGCAAATAATGGCGTGGTTTTTCATCTGGCTGATTTTTTTCATCATCGATCTTCTCCCAAAAACGTTGCCGATGCTGCGTTGGAACATGAATTCGGCGATGCGCGCCAGGCAGTAGACCATCACGGCAACCCCCCCGACGCACAGAAAGGTCGTGAAAATTTTTCCGGCGTCCGAGGGCGGATGGACTTCGTTTAGGCCGACCGTGGTGACGGTGATGACGGTCATGTAGAAACTGTCGATCCAGTTCCACCCCTCGATGAAACGGTAGCCGGCCGTGCCAATGAATAGCACGATCCCCACAGCCGTCAGTCCTCTGCGCAAACCCTCGACCAGCTGTCCGTTGATTCCTTTGTACGACATGCCCGCCATTAAAACGGATTGAATCGGCTCTTTCCAAACCTAAATCTTTTTTAGTAGCTTGATTTCGAGGTTTTATGCATCCGATTACCAGAAAGCTTTTTCTCTTCAACACGGTCCTACTTGCGGGGTGCGGAAGCACGAAGCCCGTTGAGGCAAAGTCGCCCACCGGGACGGTTTCGCTCAGCTATATCGCGCGGCTCTACACCATGAAGATGTCCATGTCGGGCAAGAATTGCGTGTTGAAAAACAAGTACAACACCATCGAAATCGAGACCAACAGCCGCCGCGCATGGATCAACGGCATCATGGTCTGGTTGCATCATCCCTGCCGCCTGTCCGGCAAGGAGTGGGCCATTCGCGAGGCGGATTTCAAGAAGGGCATCGACTGCATCATGCGCTCCTATGCCTATCTCGAGAAGCGCACGCCCAAGGTGGTGGTGCTCGATCCCGGCCACGGCGGCAGCGACCCCGGCGCAACCGGGCCCCGGACGAACATCCGCGAAAAGCAGGTGGTGCTCGACATTGCCCTGCGCGTCAAGGCCCAGCTCGAGGCCAAACGCATCCAGGTGCGCCTGACGCGTTCGACCGACATCATCCCCTCGCTCCAGCAGCGAACCGACTATGCCGCCAGCGTGGGCGCCGACCTTTTCGTGAGCATCCATGCCGATGGCGCCGGCGATTCCAGTGCCCACGGGGTGGAAACCTTCATCATGACGGTCGAGGGAGCCGATTCGAGCAACCACTACGGCCAGCCCGGCGACACGTTCGCCATGAAAAACAACTCCTTCGATGCCGCCAATGCGGTGCTGGGCTTCAATCTGCAGGGCAACCTCGTCAAGGCCACCAAGCGCAACGACCGCGGCCTGCGCCGGGCCCGCTATTCCGTTCTGAAGAATGCCCCGTGCCCGGCGGCGCTGGTGGAATGCGGCTTCCTGACCAATCCCGAAGAAGAGGCGTTGCTCAACACGGCCAATTACCGCGAGGCCTGCGCCCGCGGCATCGCCAGCGGCGTTCTGGCCTATTTCACCCTCGCCCGCCGCAGCCGGAAATAGGGATTTCTCCCGATTATGGCTTGCAACCCTACGCTGATTGAGTAGCGTGCTCCCTTGTTCGCTAGGGGAGACGGCGGTGCTGTCTGAGATTCCAACCCTTGGAACCTGTGCGGGTCATGCCGCGAAGGGAAGCGAAGCTGTTCCTTCGGCTTTCGCCTCGAAAGCAGTTATCTGTTTTGGTCAACGGTTAATTGGTTTTCCCTTCCGGGTTTTTGAACCAACAACGAATAACTGATAACGGATAACTGAATTATGAGTGGTTACGGCAAATATTTTCCCCGGTCTGAAAAAACGTACGTGGAAGGATCGCGCCCGGATATCCGGGTTCCCTTCCGCACGATCAAGCTGCACGGCGACAACGAGGATCTGCCCGTCTACGACGTCAGCGGTCCCTACACCGACTCCTCCTACGAGCCCGACCTGAAGCAGGGCCTGCCCGCCATTCGCGAAAACTGGATCGCCGAGCGCGGCGATGTCGAGGTGCATGCTTCCGGCGTCGATATTCTTTCCAACTCGGAAAAGGCCTTCAAAGGCCTGCGGCGCCAACCGCTCCGCGCCAAGCCGGGGCAGTCCGTTACCCAGATGTCCTATGCCCAAAAGGGCATCGTCACCCCCGAAATGGAATTCGTGGCCATCCGCGAAATGGTCGAGCCCGAATTCGTCCGCGCCGAAGTCGCCGCCGGGCGCGCCGTGATTCCGCTGAACATCAACCACCCCGAAGCCGAACCGATGATCATCGGCCGGAAGTTCCGCACCAAAATCAACGCCAACATCGGCAATTCCGCGCTGGGTTCCTCCATCGAAGAGGAAGTCGAAAAGATGCAGTGGGCCACGCTGTGGGGCGCCGATACCGTGATGGACCTCTCCACCGGGGCCGACATCCACGACACCCGCGAATGGATTGTCCGCAACGCGCCGACGCCCATCGGAACGGTGCCGCTCTACCAGGCCCTCAAGAAGATCGACGACAACGCCGACGGCCTCTGCTGGGAACTCTACCGCGACACGCTCATCGAACAGGCCGAGCAGGGGATCGACTATTTCACCATCCACGCCGGCGTCCTGAAGAAAGATATTCCCGCGGCCAAGGTGCGCAAGCTCGGCATCGTCAGCCGCGGCGGATCCATCATGGCCAAGTGGATGGTCGACAACGACCAGGAAAACTTCCTCTACACCCACTTCCGCGAAATCTGCGAAATCATGCGCGCCTACGACATCACCTTCTCGCTGGGCGACGGCATGCGCCCCGGCTGCATCGCCGATGCCAACGACGAAGCCCAGTTTTCCGAGCTCAAGACCCTCGGCGAGCTGACCAAGATTGCCTGGGAATACGGCTGCCAGGTCATGATCGAAGGCCCCGGACACGTGCCGCTCGACAAGATCAAGGCCAACATGGACAAGCAACTCGAAGATTGTTTCGAAGCGCCGTTCTACACCCTCGGACCGCTGGTCACCGACATTGCGGCGGGCTACGACCACATCACCTCCGCCATCGGCGGCGCGGTGATCGGCTGGCACGGCACGGCCATGCTCTGCTACGTGACGCCCAAGGAGCACCTCGGCCTGCCGAACCGCGACGATGTGAAGGAGGGCGTGATCGTCCACAAAATCGCCGCCCACGCCGCCGACCTCGCCAAGGGCGTTTCCGGCGCGATGGACCGCGACGAAGCGATGCGCAAGGCCCGCGGCGAATTCCGCTGGGTCGACCAGTTCAATCTCACCTTCGATCCGCTGCGGGCGAAGGAATACCGTTTGGCCTCGCTTCCGCCCGAAGAGCGCGACAAGACCGACCAGCACTACTGCTCCATGTGCGGCGAGCAATATTGCTCCATGCGCATCTCCGCCGAGATCAGAAACTCCTGATCCGGCCTTGGAAGGCGCTCCCCGCCGGAGCCGCGTGGCTCCGGATCTTATCCGTGGAAAGGAAGGCGTAGTGATGGTTTCCAAAATCGATATCGAGCAAGCGTACGAAAACGTCAAAGGCAATGTCATCGAGACGCCGTTGCGGCGGGCGCAGGTGTTTTCCGATCTGGCCGGGTGCGACATGTTGCTCAAAATGGAGACCCAGCAGATGAGCGGCGCGTTCAAGGAACGCGGCGCCCTCAACCGGCTGCTGCAGCTTTCGGAAGAGGAAAAGAAGCGCGGCATCATCGCCGCGAGCGCGGGGAACCACGCCCAGGGCGTGGCCTACCACGCGCACCGGATGGGGATTCGGGCGGTGATCGTCATGCCCGAGTCCACCCCGTTGGTCAAGGTGACCGGCGTCCAGTTCTGGGGGGCGGAAGTGATTCTGCACGGCACCTCCTACGACGACGCCTATGCCCTTTCCCGCGAGCTCGAACACCGGCAGGGCTTGGTCTACGTCCATCCCTTCGCCGATCCCTGGGTTATCGCCGGGCAGGGGACCATCGCCATCGAAGTGCTCGATCATGAGCTTGGCGCCGACCTCGATGCCATCGTTGTTCCCATCGGCGGCGGCGGACTGATTGCCGGCATCGGCGCCTATGTCAAGCGCGTCCGCCCCGACGTGAAGGTGATCGGGGTCGAGGTGGAAGGGTTCGCCTGCATGAAGGATTCCCTCGCCGCCGGCGCGGTGCAAACGCTCGTCGGAACCAATACGATTGCCGACGGAATTGCGGTCAAGCGGGTGAGCGAGAACACGTTTGCGCTGTGCCGCGGCTATGTCGATGAGATCGTGACGGTCACCGACGATGAGATTTCCAATGCCATCCTGATGCTGCTCGAATACGAAAAGGTCGTCGTCGAGGGCGCGGGCGCGGTGGCCGTTGCGGCGCTGCTGAACAAAAAAATCGGCGGCGTGGCGGGCAAGAAGGTCGTCTCCGTCGTTTCGGGCGGCAATATCGACATCACCATGCTTTCGCGCATCATCGATCGGGGCCTCGAGTTCGGCGGACGCATTGCGCAGTTTTCCACGCCGCTGAAAGATTCGCCCGGCGCGCTTGAAAAGGTGCTCGGCATCATTCGGAAAGCCGGGGCAAACATTCTCGAGGTTTATCAGCACCGCTACTCGAAAGACGTCCCCGTCGGCGAGGTCAACGTTTCCTTCACCATCGAAACCAGAAACCGGCAGCACATCGCCGAGATCGAGTCGCAGCTGCGGGTTGCCGGCTACGAAGTCTTCCGGTCCCACTGGAAGCCTTCCGAGGATTGAGCCGCGCGGCGGCCCTGCCGTCGGTTGCATGTTCCCCCAGCCAGCTTCCGGGGCCTCCTTCTTTCCAAAACCGCCGCGGCCATCGGCTTGCAGGCCCACACTTGCGCAAGTGTGGGCGGCGGCCCCGGAGCCGGAACGGGCGGGATGGATTGGGGCGGGGTCTCTTTTTTGTTCGCCGGCGTTGACAATCCGGGGGGAAATAGCCTTTTATCCGCAAATTCGGATATATGGATAATGGGTGAGATTCTTGACATTTTCAAAGCGCTGGCCGATGAGGGCCGCTTGCGGATTCTGCGGTCGGTCGACCAAGCGGAACTTTCGGTGGCGGAGCTGGTGCAGGCGCTGGAAATGCCGCAGTCGACCGTTAGCCGCCACCTGAAGCCGATGCGCGAGGCGGGGCTGGTCTCGTCGCGACGCGACGGCACATCGGTTTTCTACAACCGCGGCGAGCTGTTCCGCGATGCGGCGTTTGCGCAGATCCTCAATGAACGGCTGAAGGATATTCCGGTGGCCAACCGCGATGAGGCGGCCGTTGAGCGGGTGTTGGATATCCGGCGCAAGAAGAGCCGCGAGTTTTTCGATCAAATTGCCGGGCGCTATGGTTCGCTCACCGAGCCGGGCGGGGGCTGGCAGGCGCTGGCCGCCGGGCTGGCCGCCGGGTTCGAGGGGCAGATGGTTGCCGATCTCGGTTGCGGCGAAGGGGCCTTGGCGCTTTTGCTCGCGCGCTTTGCGGCCAAGGTCGTCGCGGTCGACCAATCGGGCAAAATGCTCAAGCTGGTGGCCGAAAAGGCGGCCGAGAGCGGCCTGTCGGATCGGTTGGAGCTGCGGGTCGGAATCCTGGAGGAACTGCGGTTCGCCGAACCGGAGTTCGATGCGGTTTTTTTGAGCCAGGCGCTGCACCACACCTCGAGTCCGGAGCAGGTGGTTCGATCCGCCGCCGGCGGCTTGAAGACCGGCGGCAAGCTGGTGATTCTCGATCTCGTCCGGCACGAACACGAGTGGGCGCGCGAGGAGTGGGCCGACCAGTGGCTCGGTTTCGATCCGATCGAGATTCGCGAGTGGCTGCACGGTGCGGGCATTGACCCCAGCGTGATCGATTCGCTTCCCGGGGCCACGCCCGACCTTTCCGTATTGATCGTTGTCGGGAGCAAAATTTAAAAAAGAAGTTCGCGAGGCCGGCGGGATGAACCATCGCTTCCTTTGCGACCAACGTGCTGAAAATTAACCACACAGGAGTACTTGCCATGGCGGGTAAAAAGAAGACGGCGAAAAAAGCCGCGAAGAAACGGGAATTGGATTGCGTTATTGCGGATATCAAGCTGGCGGAATTCGGCCGCAAGGAGATGGGGCTGGCGGAATATGAAATGCCGGGGCTGATGGCGCTGCGCGAAAAGTACGGCAAGGAGAAGCCGCTCAAGGGCGCGCGCATTACCGGATCGCTCCACATGACGATCCAGACCGCCATGCTGATCGAAACCCTGCAGGAACTCGGCGCGAAAGTGCGCTGGGCAAGCTGCAACATCTTTTCCACCCAGGACCACGCCGCCGCGGCGATTGCCAAAACGGGCACGCCGGTCTTTGCCGTCAAGGGCGAGACGCTGGAGGAATATTGGGAATACACCGACCGTATTCTCGACTGGGGCGATGGCCTCGGCCCGAACGTGATCCTCGACGACGGCGGCGACGCCACCATGTTCGTGCAGGTGGGCTTCAAGGCCGAGCAGGATCCGTCCATTCTCGACAAGAAACCCGGCAGCGCGGAAGAAGCCGTTTTCTACGCGCAGCTGAAAAAGGCGCTGAAGAAGGATCCGAACCGTTTCTCGCGCATCGCCAAGGATATCCTCGGCGTTTCCGAAGAAACCACCACGGGCGTGCATCGTCTCTATCAGCTGGCCGCAAAGGGCGAGCTCCTTTTCCCGGCCTTCAACGTCAACGATTCGGTCACCAAGTCGAAGTTCGACAACCTCTACGGCTGCCGCCACTCGCTGGTCGACTCCATCATGCGCGCCACCGACGTAATGCTTTCCGGCAAGGTGGCGGTCGTTGCGGGCTACGGCGATGTCGGCAAGGGCTGCGCCCAGTCGCTGGTTGGGCAGGGCGCCCGCGTTGTCGTGACCGAAATCGACCCGATCTGCGCGCTTCAGGCCGCGATGGAAGGGTATGAAGTCATGACCATGGACCGGGCCGTACAGATCGGCGATCTCTTCGTGACCACCACGGGCAACTGCGACGTGATCACCGAAAAACACATGAAGCAGATGAAGGACATGGCGATCGTCTGCAACATCGGCCACTTCGATTCCGAGATCCAGGTCGAGAAAATGAAGAAATACCAGTGGACCAACATCAAGCCGCAGGTCGACAAGATCACCATGCCGAAGGGCAACAGCATCATCCTGCTGGCCGAAGGCCGTCTGGTGAACCTCGGTTGCGCAACGGGTCATCCGAGCTTCGTGATGTCCAACAGCTTCACCAACCAGGTGCTGGCCCAGATGGAGCTCTACTGCAACCCCGGCAAGTATCCGATCGGCGTCTACACGCTGCCGAAGATCCTCGACGAGGAGGTCGCCCGCCTGCATCTCGAAAAGATCGGCGTCAAGCTCGATACGCTGACCGCCAAGCAGGCGAACTATCTCGGCATCCCGAAGACCGGTCCGTTCAAGCCCGATCACTACCGCTACTAGGTTGGGCGCGGGAGTAGACGCTCCCCAATAAAGCGAAAGGCAGGCCTGTTTGCCTGCCTTTCGTCGGGGCGGGGGCGGCGTCGCCCGCGGCGCCGTTTTGCGGAGTCATTTTGGTTTTGTTGGGCATGGATTTCCGTATGATGCCCCGATGCTTTGGATTGTATATAATTTGTTGTTCCCGGTGGTGTTTCTATTCATGCTGCCGAAGTTCCTGACGCGGATGGTTCGCCGCGGGGGCTATTGGGAGCATTTCGAGCAACGCGTCGGCCATTTCGGTACGCAGACCAAGGCGCGACTGCGCGAAAAAAGGCGGATCTGGGTGCATGCGGTCAGCGTCGGCGAAATCTACGTGGCGCTCCGTTTCATCAAGGCCTATCGCGCACGCCATCCGGACGCGTATTTTGCGCTGAGTACGACCACGTCGACGGCGCATGCCATCGGGCGCAAGGAGATCGACGAACGCGACGTTCTGTTTTATTTCCCGGTCGATCTGCCGGCCGTCATAAAAAAGGTGCTAGGCATCGTGAATCCCGAACGGATCGTGTTGGTCGAGGGCGAGTTTTGGCCCAACCTGATCCGGTTGGCCGACAACCGGGGTATTCCGGTTTCGCTGGTGAACGGGCGGATGTCGGAGCGGTCCTACAAGGGCTACCGCAAGCTCAAATCGCTCACGGCCGATGTGCTTCGCCGGATCGATCCGATCTGCGTGCAGGGCGATCTCGATGCGGAGCGCATGATCGGGATCGGTGCGCCGAAAGAGCATGTCCACCGCATGGGAACGGTCAAGTTCGACGTTGCCCAGCGCGACCCCGCAGGCGAACAAGTGGCGCAGGGCGTGATGCAAAAGATCCGGGTTCCGGCCGATGCGGTGGTGCTGCTGGGCGGTTCGACCTGGCCCGGCGAAGAGCAGACGCTTTGCGAAATCTACAAGCGGTTGCGCGCGGCCAATCCCAACCTGTTCCTTATCGTCGTGCCGCGCCATGTCGAGCGCCGCGACGAGGTGGAGGCTTGTTTCGAGGAGCAGGGACTTTCCTTCGTGCGCAGGAGCGAGGCGGCGGCGTTTGACGGTGCCAAAGCCCCCGATCTCCTTTTCGTCGATACCACGGGCGAGCTGCGGAACTTCTACTCCGTTGCCGACCTCATTTTCGTGGGCAAGAGCCTGCACGAGCACGGCGGGCAGAACCCGATCGAGCCCGCCCTCTACGGCAAGGCGGTCGTGGTGGGCCCCAATATGGAAAACTTCCCGGCGGTCATGCCCGAGTTCCTCCAGGCCGGCGCAATCCGGCAGGTTCCGGACGCGGCGGCCCTGGAGGAGGCGATCGGGCAACTGCTGGAACATCCGGCGGAACGGGCCGAGCTCGGCCGCCGCGCCGGCGGCGTGGTTGCCGGCAATCTGGGCGTCATCGAGCGAACCGTCGAGCTTTTGGGTGGGGAATAGTTGGACGCGCCGGGGGGATTGAGTTAATTTTTGCGATCTTTTAACAAAGCAGGAAGTTATGCCAAATACCGACATCTACAAACAGCGCGAACCGTTGCCTTTTGGCAACAAGCCTCCCGAAAAAAAACGCCGGCGCCGCAGCGCTTCGAAGCGGGCGTTCGACGACCATTCCCGCAAGCGCCGCAGCAAGAACTCCGGTCTGCGCCGCCTCCTGCACCTTTGGCGGAAATCGAGCAATGAAAAAGCGATCTGGATCAGCATTGGCATTGTCTTTGTTGCAATGCTGATCATCGTCGCCATATGGCAGTTCGTCATTCTCGAGCATATGGTCCGCATCGAAGAACAGAAGATCGAGGGGGCGGGCGCACGCGCGGGCATCCCGGCCCAGACCGATGCTGCCGCCCCCGCGCAATAGGTTCGCACCACGCTTTGCCCCGTTTTTCGGGGCTTTTTGTTTTTAATCTTTGGGCTCGCGGCACGGCGGATGAATTAGTACAAAAACAGTCGGAGATCGGGATGGAAACGAAAACGAAGACGATCGGGATTTTGACCTCGGGCGGAGACTGCCCGGGGCTGAATGCGGCGATACGCGGCGTGGCCAAGGCCGCGCAGGGGCAGGGTACCAAGGTGATCGGTATTTTGGACGGGTTTCGCGGGTTGGTGGAAAACCGGATGATGATGCTCGAAGACAAGCATGTTTCCGGCATCCTGACCACCGGCGGCACCTTTCTGGGGTCGAGCCGCGACAAGCCGCACAAGATGCCGATGGGGGGAACCGAGATGGATATGACCGAGGTCGCCATCGCCAACGCCCGCAAAAACCACATCGACTGTCTCGTCTGCCTTGGGGGCAACGGAACGCAGAAGAACGCCATGCGCCTGCACGAAGCGGGGCTGGATGTGCTCACGCTGCCCAAGACCATCGATAACGACGTGGCCGGCACCGATATCACCTTCGGGTTCGACTCCTCGATGGCGATTGCAACCGAGGCGATCGACCGCCTGCATACGACGGCCAGCAGCCACCACCGGGCGATCGTCTGCGAAATCATGGGCCACAAGGCCGGCTGGCTGGCGCTGGGCGCGGGCATTGCGGGCGGGGCGGACGTGATCCTGCTGCCTGAAATCCCGTACGATCTCGAACATGTGGTGGCGCATCTGGTGGAGCGGCGCCATCACAACAAACGGTTTTCCATCATTGCCGTAGCCGAGGGCGCGGTCCCTAAAAACGACAAGAATCGGGCGGAGCGAGCGCAACCGCAGGAGGAAGTCGAAGGGTTGATCCAGGAACCGGTGGCCAGCCGCGTTGCGCGGGAAATCCAGCAGGCGGCGGGGATCGAAGTCCGCTACACCTCGTTGGGGCATGTCCAGCGCGGCGGATCGCCGACGGCGACCGATCGTCTGCTTTCTACCCGGCTTGGAACCAAGGCGGGCGAGCTGCTGCACGACGGCGTTTACAATGTGATGGTGGGGATCAACGGGAACGACTGCGTGGCCGTCCCGCTCGCGGAGGTGGCCGGGCATACCAAGGTGGTGCCGCCGAACCATCCTTGGCTCAAAACCGCCGCCTTGGTGGATACCTGCCTCGGCGATAAGATCGAATTCAAGGAATGATGGGTTGCGGCGGGGTGGGATGCTTGCCGCCTCCGGGCCGCAACTCGGATCCAGCCACCGCGATTCCGGAATTCCCTTACTTGGAGGACAAATCCATGGGATGCAAAAAAGACAAACCGAAGAAGAGCAATGCCGACGGCAAGTTCGAATGTTCAAAGTGCGGAGCCGTGGTCAAGAAAAAGGACAAGGTCTGCAAACCCAAAAAAATTAAAAGCTGATTTCACCTATCGGATCATCGGCCTTTTTTTCGACGAAAATTACCGACGGAAGCCGATTCGCTACAACCGTGTAGCGATTGGGCCGGGCCAATAGGACCGATCCATTATCCTTTTGTTTTGTTTTTGAAGCGGTCTTGGTTTTATATACGCCGCTTTTCAAGGAGTTCCCATGCAAACGATCGAAGAGAAAATCCAAGAATTGAAGCGCAAGCGCGGGGCGATCATTATCGCCCACAACTACCAGCCGGACGAGGTTCAGGCCATTGCCGACTTTACCGGCGACTCGCTGGAGCTGAGCCGCAAGGCCGCCGAGCTCGAAGAGGACGTGATCGTCTTCTGCGGCGTCCACTTCATGGCCGAGACCGCCGCCATCCTGAGCCCTGAAAAGACCATCCTGCTGCCCGATCAATTCGCCGGGTGCCCGATGGCGGATATGATTACCGCCGAACAACTTCGCGCCAAGAAGGCCGAGCATCCCGGTGCCGTGGTGATCTGCTATGTCAACAGCTCCGCCGCCGTGAAGGCCGAGTGCGATCTCTGCTGCACGTCGTCCAATGCCATGGCGATCGTGGCGTCGGTTCCGGCGGACAAAGAGATCATTTTCGTGCCGGATACGCACCTGGGGCACTATGTCCAGAAGGAGCTCGGTCGCGAGATGATTATCTGGGACGGCTACTGCCCGACCCACTCGCGCATCCGCGATGTCGATATCATGCGGGAAAAGCAAGACCACCCGAACGCCAAGGTGATGGCGCACCCCGAGTGCCCGCTGCCGATCCGCGACTTGGCAGACTACCTGCTATCCACCGGCCAGATGTGTACGCACGCCAGAGAATCGGACGAAAAGGAGTTTATCGTCGCAACGGAGATGGGAATCCTCTACCGCCTGCGGAACGAGAACCCCGACAAGAAATTCTATGCCGTCAGCGAGCGCGCCCTCTGCCCGAATATGAAAAAGATCGATTTGGAAAAAATACTCTGGGCGCTCGAAGACCTGCAGTACCGGATCACCGTTCCCGAGGAAACGGCCAACAAGGCGCGCCGATCCATCGAGGCGATGTTGGAGTTAAGCTAAATTTGTGAACAGAAGGCCGCAACGGCCATTAAAATCGACCCGCTTGGCGAACTTTGCGTTCTTGAGCGAAGCGGGTGTTAAAAGGATTAGGCAGGAAAACGTATGTGGGAATACACGGATAAGGTTAACGATCACTTCAGGAATCCGCGCAATGTCGGTGCGGTGGAAAACCCCGACGGCGACGGACTGGCCGGATCGCTCGCCTGCGGCGACGCCCTGCGGTTGACGTTCAAGCTCGACGGCGAAAAGAAGATTTGCGAAGCCAAGTTCCAGACCTTCGGTTGCGCCAGCGCCATTGCTTCGTCTTCGGCCCTCACCGAAATGCTGATCGGCAAGACGATCGAAGAGGCCGAGGAAATCACGAACAAGGAGATCATCGAATATCTCGGCGATCTGCCGAAGCAGAAGGTCCACTGTTCCGTGATGGGCCGCGAGGCGCTCGAGGCCGCCATCTACAACTACCGCACGGGCAAGACGCTCGACCGCAAGCTCGACGGCGAGGTGATCTGCCACTGTTTCGGCGCCACCGACAAGGAGATCGAGAAAGCGGTCCGTGAACACCAGCTTACGAGCGCCGAGGAAGTCACCGATGCCATCAAGGCCGGCGGCGGGTGCGGCCAGTGCATCCCCGAGATCGAGGCGATCATCGGCAAGGTGATCGGCGAGGAAAAAACGAAGACCGAAAGCAAGCCGAAGCTGACCCAGCTCCAGAAGATCAAGCTGATCGAAGAAACCATCGATCGCCAGGTGCGCCCGATTCTGCGGCGCGATGGCGGCGACCTCGAACTGCACGACGTGGACGGCGACCACGTCCTCGTTAAGTTTGTCGGAGCCTGCGTCAGCTGCCCGGTCTCGTCCGTCACCCTCAAGGACGTCGTCGAAAGCCAACTGCGCGAAGCCATCTCGGAAGACATCGTGGTGGAAGCGGTTTAGACTCTTTTCGACAAAATGATGATGGACAAAATGATTTTCCTCCGTCCGCATAGAATCATTTTGTCCTAAATCATTTTGTCAATTGATCTGCAAAGGATAGGAAATGAATAAATCGGTTTACGTAGATAACAATGCCACCACCGCCGTTGCGCCTGAAGTGACGGAGGCGATGCTTCCGTATTTTACCGAGCACTGGGGCAATCCCTCCAGCATGCACGCGTTCGGCGGCAATGTGAAAAAGGCGCTCGACGAAGCGCGCGAGAAGGTCGCGGCCTTGATCGGGGCCGAGCATCCCAACGAAATCATTTTTACCAGCTGCGGCTCGGAGTCCGACAACATGGCGATCCGCGGCGCGGTCGATGCCATGGGCGGCCATCCGCATATCATCACCACCCGCGTCGAGCACGCCGCCGTCCTCGGCCCGTGCCACTATCTGGAAGACAAGGGCTTCCGCCTTTCGACCTTGGAGGTTGACGCCAAGGGCAGCCTCGACCTGAACCAGGTGCTGGAGCTGTCGATGTCCGGCAAGAAAACGGTTGCCTCGATCATGTGGGCCAACAACGAGACGGGCGTTATCTTCCCGATCCCGGCCATTGGCAGCATCGTCAAGCAGGGCGGGGGCGTGTTCCATACCGACGCCGTGCAGATTGCCGGCAAGCTGCCGATTTCGGTCAAGGATGCGCCAGTCGATCTGCTCTCCATTTCCGGCCACAAACTGCATGCGCCCAAGGGCATCGGCGCGCTCTACGCCCGCCGCGGCACGAAGGTCACGCCCCATATCATGGGCGGGCACCAGGAACGTGGACGTCGCGCCGGAACCGAAAACGTGCCCTACATCGTCGGCCTCGGAAAGGCCTGCGAAATGGCGATGGAAAACATGCAAAAAGATGCGCTGCACGAGCGCAAGCTGCGCGACCGCCTCGAAGCCGGGATCCTGGCCTCCTGCAAGGGCGCGCACGTCAACGGCGGCGGGGCGGAGCGCCTGCCGAACACGACCAACATCAGTTTCGAATATGTCGAAGGCGAAGCCATTCTGCTGATGCTCGACGACGTCGGCATCTGCGCCTCCACCGGCTCGGCTTGCGCGTCCGGCTCGCTGGAGCCTTCGCACGTGTTGCGCGCAATGGATGTGCCGCGTTCGATGTTGCACGGTTCGATCCGCTTCAGTTTCAGCCGCTACAACACCGATGAGGACGTCGACTACGTCCTCGAAAAGCTCCCGCCGATCATCAAGCGCCTGCGCGAGCTTTCGCCCTTCGCGAACGACTAACCGCTGCTGAGGGATTTAGCAGAAGAGCGCAACGCGCGCGAAGGATGGTTGATCGGGCCACCTTTGCGCGCTTCTGTTTAAGACCTACCCCTTTTTCCGGTGATCGATCACGCGCTGGGCCTTGCCGACGAATCGTTCGAGCGAGTTGGGCGAGACCAGTTCGATGTTCATCCGCAGGCCCGTGATGCCTTGGATGGCGCGGTCGATCTTGTCCTTGAGCTCCTGCATCTCCTTGACGCTGGGGCTGAAGCGGTCCTCGGTCATCTCGACCTTGACGGTTGCAACGTCCTTGCGGTCGGGGCGGTCGACTTCGATCCGGTAGTGCGGGGCGGTGCCCTCGACGCGCAGGAGCGCCTGCTCGATCTGCGAGGGATAGACGTTGACGCCCTTGATGATCAGCATGTCGTCCGAGCGCCCGGTAACGCGGCTCATGCGCACCGAGGTGCGGCCGCAGGCGCAGGGCTCGGGATTGAGCGAGGCGATGTCGCGCGTGCGGTAGCGGATGATCGGCATGGCTTCCTTGCACAACGAGGTGAAGACCAGTTCGCCCTCTTCGCCGGGCGCAACCGGCTCGAGCGTTTCGGGGTTGATGCACTCGACCATAAAGGCGTCCTCGGAAATATGCATGCCGTCGCGCACGGCGCACTCGCCGCTGACGCCCGGGCCGATGACTTCGCTGAGGCCATAGTTGTTGAAGCAGAGGATGCCGAGTTCGTCTTCGATGCGCGTGCGCATATCCTCGGTCCACGGCTCGCCGCCGAAGTGGGCGTATTTCAGGTTGAGCGCGTTGCGCGGAATGTCGTTCTGGATGATGAACTCGGAAATGTTCAGCGCATAGCTCGGCGTGCAGACGAGGGCGTCCACCTGCATGTCCAACATCAGCATGATCTGTTTCGGCGTGTTGCCCGCCGCCGCCGGAATGACGGAAGCTCCGACGCGCTCGACGCCGTAGTGCAACCCGAAGCCGCCCGTGAAAAGGCCGTAGCCGAAGGCGATCTGCACGCTGTGTTCCGGCAGCAGTCCGCCGCCCGTCAGGAAGCGTGCGCACAGATTCGCCCAGGTGTTCAGGTCGTTTCGGGTGTAGGCCACCATCGTCGGCTTGCCCGTGGTGCCGGACGAGCCGTGGTAGCGCGCCACGTCCGCGCGATCGACCGCCAGCATGCCCAGTGGATATTCCTCGCGCAGGTCGGCCTTGGTCGTGAAGGGCAGGCGCTGGAGGTCGTCCACCGATTTGATCTGGCCCGGCGAAATGCCCGCTTCGGCAAACTTTCGCTGATAGAACGGTATACGTTGTACCCGCTCCACCGTCTCCGCCAGCTTCGCGCCTTGCAGCGCCGCCAGCTCGCCGCGCGGCAATGTCTCGGCCTGGTCCCAGATCCGGTTTTCGACAACAAACGTGCTCATGTTAAACTTCCGATTTTTTCAACAGAAGACCGCAAAGGCCGCAAAGGAAGTCTTCCGCTGGATGGCTTCGCGTTCTTTGCGGACTTCTGTTTTAGCTAACTAGGCTTCGGCGCGCTGGTAGAGCTCGACGCTGTCGAGGATGGGCAGATGGGCTTGCCGAAGGGCGGCCACGGCTTTGTCCATGTCGTCGAAGCGGAAGAGGAGCACGGCCTTTTCGCCGCTTTTGATCACGAAGGCATACATGTATTCCACGCTGATGCCCGAGGCCTCTTCAATGGCCAGAATCTCGCTGAGTCCGCCGGGCTGGTCGTTGACTTCGACCGCGATCACGTCGGTGAGCTTGGCGACGAAGCCCTTTGCTTCCAGCAGTTTCTTGGCCTGCTCGTAGTCTTTCACGATCAGGCGCAGGATGCCGAACTGCTCGGTGTCGGCCAGCGACAAGGTAATGATGTTGATGCCGTTTTCGGCCAACAGCCCGCAAAGCTCGCGCAGACGCCCCGGCTTGTTTTCCAGAAAAACGGAAAGCTGTTTCAATTTCATGATGACTCCCTTCGGTAGTGAATATCTAAATCCTAAGCTCTAAATCCCAAACAAATTCTAAAACCCAATTCAAAACTCCAAAACTCAAGCACCCGACTTCGTGATGATCGCGCCAAAGATGCACGTCAGCTCGTGCGCTTCCTGTTCCAGCTTCGCTCGGTCATCTTCGAGGTCGTCCGCTTTGATCAACCGTAGCCAAAGTTTGGATTCCTTGGCCTCCTTGCGGCAAATCTTCACCCGCATCAGGAAATCCTTTTTGCTCAGTGCTTCGTTCGCTTCGATATAATTTGCTGCGACCGACCCGGAAGACCGAACCACCTGTTTCCCCGTCTTCAATGTTGGCAATATCTTTTTGCACAGTCCGCACAAACGACCTCACATCCTTGGCAAACAAATAGGTCCGCTCCTCGAGGTCGTAGCTTTTGTCCATTTAACTTTTTCCTTTTTTGGATTTGTTTAGGATTTAGATATTGGACTTTAGGATTTCCTGTTATCGATGACGCGTTTGGCTTTGCCCATCGAACGTTCGATGGTGTTGGGCTGGACGAGGGTGAGCTTGACGCGGATGCCGAGGATGTGGGCGATGGCATCGGACAACTGCTTGTGGACGGCTTCGACGCCGCGGACGGTATCGCTGAACGTTTCCGCAGTAACCTCGACCTGCACCTCCATCTGGTCCATGCCGCCGTGGCGGGAGAGGACGATCTGGTAGTGGGGCAGCGTTTCTTCCACCTTCAGCAGGGCGGCTTCCACCTGCGACGGGAAGACGTTGACGCCGCGGATGATGAACATGTCGTCGGAGCGGCGCGCGATTCGGTTGATGCGGCGGATGGTTCGGCCGCAGCCGCACGGCTCGGCGATGATGCTGGTGATGTCGTGCGTGCGGTAGCGCATGACCGGCATGGCCTTCTTGCTCAGCGTGGTGATGATCAGTTCGCCTTCTTCGCCGTCGGGCATCGGTTCGTCGGTGACCGGATCGACGATTTCGATCATGAAGTGGTCCTCGAAGATATGCAGGCCTTCTTGCTTTTCGCAGGCCATGCCGACGCCTGGGCCGATGATTTCGGAGAGGCCGTAGATGTCGTAGGCCTTGATGCCGGTCTTGCCTTCGATGTATTCGCGCATCTCGTCGCTCCACGGCTCCGCGCCGAAGACGCCGACGCGCAGCGGCAACTCGTTCCAGTCGATCCCCATCTTTTCGGCAAATTCGATCAGATGCAGGAAATAGCTCGGTGTGGCGCAGATGGCGGTGGTGCCGAAGTCGCGCATCACCATGATCTGCCGCTCGGAGTTTCCGCCGGAGATCGGAATGACGGTCGCGCCGAGGGCTTCCGCGCCGTAGTGCGCGCCCAGGCCGCCCGTGAAGAGGCCGTAGCCGTAGGCGTTCTGGATAATATCGCCGCTATGCAACCCGGCGCAGGCAAAGGTGCGGACCATCGCCTCTTTCCACACCTCGATGTCCTCGGCGGTGTAGGCCACCACGATCGGCTTGCCCGTGGTGCCCGACGACGCGTGCAGGCGGACCACCTCGTTCATTGGAACGGCGAAAAGCCCGTAGGGGTAGGTGTCGCGCAGGTCGGTCTTCTGGGTGAAGGGGAGTTTGCGGATGTCGTCGAGCGTCCGGACATCTTCCGGCTTCACGCCGCGCGCGTCCATGCGCTCGCGGAAGAGGGCCTGGTTTTCGTAGGCGTGCCGGGTGATGGCGCGGAGTCGCTGGAGCTGCAAGGCGTGGAGCTGTTCCTCCCGCATGTAGTCGGGGGCCGAGGCCGGGTGGACCAGACTCTCCCGGTCATTCCATTGTGCGTGCATGGGTTTGCCTTTCTCTAGAGTTTAAAACGAACTGAATACATCTACAGAAGTTAAGCAATTGAAGCAAGGCTGAGCCGAACATGAAATCAAGGGTGCACCGCGAATCATGGACGTGCACAACCTGCGGAGGAATCGTTCGTCGGCGCGAGTTTTCCCCGTGTCCGGAGCTTTTCGTAAAGGCGGGGAGGGCATTCAGAGGGGGGAGCATGTGGTGCATTGTCGATCTGCACTCATAGAACGGCTCGGCGTTGCCCCGATTTTAGGTAAAACGGCCAAGCGGTTCCCACACGTTTAAACGTGTGATAGTGCGGCTCGCGTCCTGCATTCATAAGGGATTGAAACCTTTCCTGAAAACAGGTTAGATGTGCCTTTTATTTTCTGTGGGGAAAACGATGTTCAGGCATACACACCAACTAAGGGTACGCTATAGCGAGTCGGACCGGATGGGGACATTCTATAACTCGCGCCTGTTGGAGTGGATGGAAGTCGGGCGCTCCGAGCTGCTGCGCGCGGCGGGCAAGCCCTATGCGCAGTGGGAGGCCGAAGGCGTCATGGCGCCGATTGTCGAGTCCGGGCTGAAGTTCCGCGGCCGCGCCGGCTATGACGATCTGCTGAACCTGGATACGCAAATGGAGCGGGAAGGGCGCGCGCGCCTTAAATTCACCACGGTCGTCACAAGGGCCGATTGCGGGAAGCCCGTGGCGGAAGGATTCACCATCCATGCGCTGACCACGCCCGCCGGTAAACCGATCCGGATTCCGGACTGGTTTGAAGATTTACTTAACGGAGAGAGCAATGAGCAATGAACGCAGATTGATGAGCGGCAACGAGGCCGTGGCGCTGGGCGCCATGCACGCCGGGTGCGCTCTGGGCGTGGGATATCCCGGAACGCCTTCGACCGAAATACTGGAAAACTATTCGAAGCTCGACGGCTGCAGAGCGCAGTGGTCGCCCAACGAAAAAGTGGCGCTGGAAGTCGGGATCGGCGTGGCCTTTTCGGGCACCCGCACGCTGGTTACCATGAAGCACGTTGGCCTGAACGTCGCGGCCGATCCGCTCTTTACGGTGGCCTATACGGGTGTGACGGGCGGCATGGTGCTGGCCGTGGCCGACGATCCCGGCATGGCCTCTTCGCAAAACGAACAGGATTCGCGAAACTATGCCCGCGCCGCCGGGGTTCCGATGCTCGAACCCGCCGACTCGCAGGAAGCCTACGACATGGTCAAGCTCGCCTTCGAGATCTCCGAGCGATGGAACCAACCGGTCATCCTGCGCCTCTGCACCCGCGTTTGCCACTCCAAGACCATTGTGGTCCCCGGCGATTCGATCGACGTTCCGAAGGCCAACTATGTGCGCGACATCCAAGCGCGCGTGATGATTCCGGCCTATGCCCGCCGTGCGCACACAAGGCTGCGCTCCAAGCTGGCCGAGATGGAAACCTGGAACTGTGCCGAAGGCCCGAACCCGGTGCTCGGCGAAGGCGCCAAGCTGGGCATCATCGCCAACGGCGTTTCCGCGCTGCACGCGCAGGAAGCCGCCCCCGGTGCCAAGGTGCTCAAGCTCGGCATGGTCTATCCGCTGCCGATGAAGACCATTCACGAATTCATCGATTCCGTCGAAGACTGCCTGATCGTTGAAGAGGGCGACCCCTTCATCCAGACCGAAGTGCAGGCCGCCGGCGGCAAGGTGCGCCCGCGCATGGAGCGCTACCGCTATGGCGAGCTGGACGTCGTTCGCGTCAAGCGGATCATCGACGGCGACGATTCCGAAGAACCCGCACCGCCGAAGGGCAAACCCCCGCAACTGTGCGACGGCTGTCCGCACCGCGCCAGCTTCCAGATGCTTAAGAACCTGGGCTGCACCATCACGGGCGACATCGGTTGCTACACGCTCAGCGTGCTGCCGCCGTTCGAAACCATGGATACCTGCATCTGCATGGGCGGCTCCATCGGCATCGGCCTCGGCATGCGCCACGTGCTGCCCGAAGAGCAGGCGCGCAAGATCGTCAGTGTGATCGGCGACTCCACCTTCATGCATTCCGGTCTGACGGGCGTGGCCGAAATGGTTTACAACCGCCCCGCAACCGGGCACATCGTCGTGATCCTCGACAACGGCACCACCGCCATGACCGGATTGCAGGAACATCCGGGAACGGGCAAAACGCTCGACCATCAGCCGACCGGAAAAGCGGTGTCGCTCGAAGCGACCTGCGAGGCCATGGGCGTCGATCGCGTGGTCATCCTCGATCCATCGCGCGAGATGGAAAAATTCGAGCAGACCATGACGGACGCGATGGCTTCGGACGACCTCACCGTCGTTATTGCTCGCCGCCCCTGCATTCTCGCCGTCGTGCGCGATGCCAAGTTCGAACGCGGCGAAAAGGTTCGCTAAAGGAGAGTTGAAAATGAGCAAAGTAACGAATGTAAAATTCGCCGGGTTGGGCGGGCAGGGGATCCTGACCTGCACCGATATTCTCGGAAGTGTGGTGTTCGACCTCGGCTACGATGTGAAAAAGGCCGAAGTGCACGGCATGAGCCAGCGCGGCGGGGCCATCACCTCCGACCTCCGCTACGGCGACCAGGTCCTCAGCCCCATGATTCCCGTCGGCCAGGCCGACTATTTGATCGTGCTCGGCGACGATCAGGTCGATGCCAATAAGCACCACCTGAAAGCGGGCGGCGTCCTGGTGAAGCCGTCGGACTTCGATGTCGACCAGCTTGGCAACAAGCGGGCGCTGAACGTCGCGTTGCTCGGAGCGCTCAGCAAGCACATGGACTTCACCGTGGAGCAGTGGATGGCGGCCATCCGCCGGCAGTTCCCGGAGCGTCTCGTCGACGTAAATGAAAAAGCGTTTCTTTTAGGCCGGGGCGAATCGGCGGAATAGCCGCACGCCCCTCAACCGTTCGAAGGTCGAAAGTTCAAGGTCTGCTTGACTTTCGACCTTTGACATTGAGACCTTCGCCCCCATTACACCGGAGGTTTTGCATGAGTGTTGAAAAAATCAAGAAGCTGATTCGCGAGAACGATCAGCTAGGCAACTTGCTGGGCGTGAAGCTGACCGAGGTCAGCGAGGGCCGGGCCTTGGCGGAACTGAAGATCGATCAGCAGCATCTCAACGCGGCGGGCGTCGCCCACGGCGGCTCCATCTTTGCGTTGGCCGACATTGCGCTGGCGGCCGCCTCCAATTCCTATGGCAACGTGGCGCTGCTGACCAACGGCAACATCCAGGTTTTCCACGCCACGAAGCTCGGCGACACGCTCTTTGCCAAAGCCAAGGAAGTTTCCGCCAGCCGCCGCCTGGCACACTACCGCATCAAGGTCACCAATCGCGCAGGCGATCAGATCGCCGTCTACAACGCGACCGTCTACAAAACCTCCACGCCACTGCCCGATAGCGACTAAGCGGCGCCAGGCCGCCAACGGCCTTGCCTGGGCGGGCGATCGCCCGCGCGGCAAATCGGCGATTCTTTTCGCATAAATGCAACGCAACGGTTGGCGGTCCACTCGGGCCGCTGTCGGTTCGGCGTATGATTTTGGTTGGTGCATTCCGTCCGTCGGGATCTTCTTGGACCAAATCGTTCTTTTTTGCGGGTAGTATATTTTACTAAAAAAAGAAGTATGATTAAGATTGGCGCGTCCGGTGCGCTCCTGTGTGCGCCTTCGAGTCCATTGGGCTTACTGGCGAAAGTCCAGTCCGGCTGAAGTTGCTAAGCCGGTAGTTGAGAGTAACTGCGTCGCAGTAATGCGGGGTGGAGAGCAACAGGAAACAAACAGACAGTCCGCAGGATAACGA
>NZ_JBFJYW010000002.1:0-36114 GCF_041622395.1 Pontiella sp.
CCCCCGCCGAATGACAACACTGTAATCAAATCGTACGCAACAGATCCCCCCCTCTCATTGTTTAATGCACAACGAATCGAAAAGGAGTCACTCATGAAAACGATGGTCACGCTCATCGCATCCGCCCTCTCCACCGGGGCCCTCGCCGTCCCCTTCCCCGTTGTCGACACCGGGCAGACCTTTGCCTACGGCAACGACAAGGGGCAGGACGCGCACTATGCCGCCAACGCCCCCGCCTACAAAGACAATGGCGACGGAACGATTACCGATCAGGTGACCGGCCTAATGTGGACGCAGGACCCCGGCAAAAAGATGACCTTCGACGACGCCGTTGAAAATGCATCCCGGTGCAAAACCGGCGGCTACTCCGACTGGCGGCTTCCCACCATCAAGGAACTCTACTCGCTGATCCAGCTCAACGGCACCGATCCCGATCCGATGAGCACCGACACCGCCGGCCTCAAACCCTTCATCGACGACACCGTCTTCAAGTTCACCTACGGCAAACAAGAAGACGGCGACCGCATCATCGACTCGCAGTTTGCCACCACCACCAAATACGTCAGCACCACCATGCGCGGGGCCGAAACGATGTTCGGCGTCAACTTCGCCGACGGCCGCATCAAGGGCTACGGCATCGAAGATCCGCGCGGCCGAGGCAAAAAGACCTTTTACGTGCTCTACGTGCGCGGAAACACCGCCTATGGAAAAAACAACTTCAAGGACAACGGCGACGGAACCATTACCGACGAAGCCACCGGGCTGACCTGGATGAAAGCCGACTCCGGCAAAGGCATGGACTGGCCGAGCGCGCTGGAATATGCCGAAGGCATGGAATTCGCGGGGCACGACGACTGGCGCCTGCCCAACGCCAAGGAACTGCAGAGCATCATCGACTACTCCCGCTCGCCCGACACCACCGACTCCGCGGCAATCGACCCGATCTTCGACGCCACCGCCATCAGCAACGAAGGCGGGAAAAAGGATTTCGCCCACTACTGGACGAGCAGCACCCACATCGGAGCCCGCAGCACCGATACCGCCGTCTACTTTGCCTTCGGCCGCGCGCTCGGCTTCATGTCGGACCGCCGTTCCGGCGGGAAAACCCTGATGGACGTGCATGGCGCAGGGGCCCAGCGCTCCGACCCGAAAACGGGCGACCCCTCGAAATTCCCGGAAGGTCGCGGACCGCAGGGCGACGTCATCCGGATCAACAACATGGTGCGGCTGGTGCGAGGCGGCGACGTTGAGAAAGTCGATGCCCCCGTCGCCAAAGAACCCAAACAGCAGAGACGCGGCAGACAGGTCCAGCAGCCGATGCAGGCCCAAAGCCAGCGCCAAGGCAATCAGGGCGGCACCTTCATGGATCGCGAAGACCAGAACAAGGACGGCAAGGTTTCCAAGGAGGAGTTCGGCGGCCCGGCCGCGCACTTCAGCCGCTTGGATAAGAACAGCGATGGCTTCATCACCGCGGACGAAGCCCCGGTCGGCTCACCGCAGAACAGAAATTAGCAAAAGGATCGCCCATGAAACAAAAATCGACACTCCCCTACTCACTTGCCGTTCTCGGGCTCGCCTTGGTTACCGCCACCACGTGGGCGGGCGACTGGCCCCGCTTCCGCGGCCCCGACGGACTGGGGCGTAGCGATGAAACCGGGCTTCCGACCCACTGGAGCGAGACACAGAACCTCAAATGGAAAGTCGCCCTCCCCGGGCAGGGCTCCTCCAGCCCGATCGTTTACGGCGACAAGCTGTTCATCACCTGCTACAGCGGATACGGGGCGGATGACGCGAGCAACGCAAACAACCTCAAGCGGCACCTGCTGTGCATCCATCCGGATACCGGGGCGATCCTTTGGAGCCAGGAGATCCCGGCCACCCACGCGGAAGACGGCTGGAGCGGCTGGCTGCGGGAGCACGGCTATGCCAGCCACACCCCGGTCTGCGACGGCGATCAGGTCTACGTATTCTGCGGCAAGACCGGCATGGTGGCCTTCGACATGGACGGGAAAGAAACCTGGCGAAAGAACCTGGGCACCATGTCCGCCAACCGGCGCTGGGGCTCGGCCGCCAGCCCGATTCTCTACGGCGACCTGCTGATCGTCAACGCCTCCGAAGAGAGCCGGAGCCTGTATGCGCTGGACAAAAAAACCGGGGAGGAAATCTGGAAATACGAATCGAGCAAAACCGAACTCACCTACGGCACGCCCGCCCTGGCCGAACTGGCCGACGGTAAAAAAGAGTTGTGCCTCGCGGTGCCCAACGAGGTTTGGGGGCTTAATCCGGAAACCGGCGAACGCCTCTGGTGGGCCAACACGGAGATGAGAGGCAACGTTTCCCCCAGCCTGCTGGCCATCAAGGACACCGTCTATGCCTTCGGCGGCTATCCGCGCCTCACCACCCTCGCCATCCGCGCGGGCGGCCAAGGCGATGCGAGCGGATCGAACCTCCTTTGGAGAAGCCAGGAGTCCTCCTATGTCCCCTCGGCGGTCGAACAAGACGGCTACCTCTATTGGGTCGGCCACAAGGGAGAAGCCTTTTGCATGAAGGCCGACACCGGCGAGATGGTCTACCAACAAAAGCTCGATGCCGGAAGCGGCAACGCCGTCTACGCATCGGCCACCTTGGCCGATGGAAAACTCTATGTCCCCAGCCGCCGGAACGGAACCTTCGTGCTGGCGGCCAAGCCCAGCTTCGAGCTCATTGCATGCAACCGCTTCGACTCGGACTCGAGCGATTTCAACGGAAGCGCCGCCATCAGCGGCGGCAAGATCTTCCTGCGCTCGAACGAAACGCTCTACTGCATTGCAGCCGAATAAAACCTAGGGAGCCCCTCCATGCGAAACCGTGTTGCCGCCCTCGCCCTACTCGTCGCGTCTTCAACCTTGGCCAAACCCAACATCGTGTTCATCCTCGCCGACGACATGGGCTGGACGGGCACCTCGGTTGAAATGATCAAGGGAAACCCCGAAACCAAGAGCGACTTCTACCAGACGCCCAACCTCGAAAAACTGGCGGCCGCCGGAATGGTTTTCTCGCAGGCCTATGCGCCCGCCGCGCTTTGCACGCCGAGCCGCGCCGCCATCCTGACCGGGAAAACCCCGGCGGAGCTGCACATGACCACCCCCGGCGGCGGACGCACGCAGGCCTACCAAAAACTCGCCGCGCCCCGGCACGTCAAGGAGTTCCCCGCCTCGGAAACCACGATTGCCGAACGGATGAAGAAGGCGGGCTATGCCACCGCCCTTTTCGGGAAATGGCACATCGGAACCGCCAACCCGGCAATCCACGGCTTCGACGAGTCCGACGGCCCGACGGAAAACGTCAGCCACGGGACCGCGGCGAATCCGAAGGATGTTTTCGGGGTCACGGACCGGGCCATCGCCTTCATGGAAAAACAAGCCAAAGCCGGCACCCCCTTCTACCTCCAGCTCTCCCACTACGCCGTCCACACGCCCGTCGAATCGCTTGAACAGACGCAGGAGAAGTTTAGGAAAACCAAGGCGGGACAACGCCATTCCGACATTGAATTCGCCGCGATGACCTACGATCTCGACACCGCCATCGGGACCCTCCTCAAGAAGATCGCGGAACTGAAGCTGACGGAAACCACCTACGTTGTGTTTATGTCCGACAACGGCGCGCCCGCCAACCCGCGGCGACCGCAAAACACCCCGCTCAACGGCGGAAAGGGCACGTTATACGAAGGCGGCATCCGGGTTCCGCTGATCGTGCGCGGCCCGGGCATCAAGGCCGACACCTTCTGCAACGAAAGCGTAACCGGCTGCGACCTGTTGCCCACCTTCTGCTCGTGGGCCGGGATTGCGATCCCCGGCGACATCGAAGGGAAAAGCCTGGCATCCCTGCTTTCGGGCCAAACCCAAAAGATCGGGCGCACCAAGCCGCTGCTGTTCCACTATCCCCACTATGGCATGGGACCGGCGCAAAAGCCGCAGACCGCCATCATCGAGGGAAACATGAAGCTGCTGCGCGACCTTGAGACGGGAACCCTCATGCTCTTCGATCTCTCGACCGATCTATCGGAAAAGAACGATCTCTCCACGAAATATCCCGAAAAAACGGAGACGCTTGAAAAGCGGATGGACCAGCGGCTCCAGGAGACCGATGCGCAGATGCCGACGGAGAACCCCGATTACAAGCCCTCCGCCACGCAAACGCAGCGGCGGCGGCTCAATTTCCGGTAAGGGGTTTTCGGCGCAATCGCAGGGGGCTTACCGCACCTCGGCAAAGCGCAGCGAATCGCCGGGCCGGGCCTGGGCGAGCAACGGGAGGTCTTCGGCCACAACGTGGCCAATGCGCGGATAGCCGCCCGTGGTCGGATGGTCGGCCATCATGACGATCGGTCGGCCGGAGGGCGGCACTTGGATGGTGCCGAAGCCCAGCCCAGCCGAAACCATCTGCCGCGCTTCCGAATGGAACGACAACGGCGGCCCGTCGAGCCGAAGGCCGGTGCGGTTGGATGTTGCGGAAACGCAGAACGCCTCCGTCAAAAACGTATTCAACCCTCCGCAATCGAACCAATCCGCTTCGGGCCCGGGAACGACGCGCACCGACCGGCAAAGCGGGCCGGCGACCTGCGGTACGTATCGGCGATTCGGAGGCGGGCCAGCACCCCCGCAGCCAAGGGGTAGCACATCGCCGGCCTGCAGCGTGCGGCCCTGGAAACCGCCGAGCTTCCCGGGAAGATAGGTCGAGCGGCTACCCATCACGAGCGGCACATCAATGCCACCCGCAAACGCGAGGTATGCCCGATAGCCGGTTTCCAAGGGTTGGAACTTTACGCGCTCACCCGCCGAAACTTCCAGAGTTTGGAAATGATCGGCATAAACCACGGCGATTTTTAAGGATTCACTAAACTGCAGCACGGGCATCGTTCCGGTACATTCCAGCACCGCGGCATCAGCCTTGTTGCCGACCAATGCATTGGCGGTTTGCAACGCGCGCCGGTCCATCGCCCCGGAAACAGGCAGGCCGTAACGCAGGTAGCCGGGACGGCCGGCATCCTGCACCGTGGTGTACAGGCCCGGTTCGATGATTTCAACCCATCCTCCGGAGGGCGACGCTCCGCCGGAGCCATGAACGAAACGGGGCGCCGACGGCGCGTCGTCCTCCATTTTCTCAATCGGCATAAAGCGCACCTCATCGCCGGCCTCGAACAGGAACGGTTTTTCAGCGGTTGGATCAAAAAGATTCAGCGACGTGTGGCCAATAATATTCCATCCGCCGGGGCTTTCGACGGGTTAGACGCCCGTCTGGTTGCCGGCAATGCCGACGGCTCCGGCCGGCACGGCAACGCGCGGCGTGGCCAGCCGCGGCGTGGCCAGCGCATCGTCGAGCCCGCCGAGATAGGCAAAGCCCGGAGAAAACCCAAGCATGTACACCAGGTAGGTTGGCGCCGCGTGACGCGCAACCACTTCGGTTTCGCTCAACCCATTGTGCCGGGCAACGAGCGAAAGGTCCGGGCCGTTGTAATGAACGGGGACCTCGACGCAACGAGGTTGCGGCAGGTCGATTTCTTCCAGCTCAATTCGATCGATCCGCGCGATCAACTCGTCGAGCGAAACCAAGGCGGGATCGAAGTCGATCTTGAGTTCGGCATAGCACGGCACCAACTCCCGGATGCCGGCGGAACCGTCCAAGGCCCATTGCAACGCGCGGATGCGGCGGTGGGTCGACTTCGCGATGCGCGGCGGCAGCCGGGCCAGCAACGAGGTTTCGTCGAGCGCAGCATAGGAGAAACGGAGCCGGCCCGCCGGGCAGACCTCGATCCTGTGCCGCGCGAAATAGGCCCGCAGATTGGAAACGAATTGGATGGCGGATGGATTATCCCCGTGTACGCAGACGGAGTCGGCCTGAATCGGAAACCGTTTTCCGCCGAGGGTCGGCACCTGGTTGCGCAACACCATCATTTCGACCTGAGCCAAACTTTCGGCCTCGTCGTGGATGACTGCGCCCGGCTGCGAGCGAGGCACCAGCCGCCCCTCTTGCGTGTAGGCGCGATCGGCGAACGTCTCGTGCACCGCAACCAGTCCGGCATCCTCGGCCGCGCGCAGGCAGGCCGAACCGGACCGGCCAATCAAACGCAGCTTCGGATCAACTCCATGAATGGCGCGGCACAGCGACAGCGAACGCCCATAGTCGTCGGCCAGGTCGTTGTAGAGCGCGCCGTGAAGTTTGACGTGGCGAACCGCGGCGCCCTCCTCCGCGGCAATCCGCCGGAGCAACCGGAGCTGCTCCAGGACGAGCGCACACAGCGCTTCCGTGGAAAACGGCATCGAAACGCGGCCGAAATTCGCGGGATCGGGATAGCCGGGATGCGCCCCGATGGCGACCCCGTGCCTTAGCGCCAGGCGGAGCGTGCGGCGGATGGATTCCGCCGATCCGGCATGGGCCCCGCAGGCAATGTTTGCAGAAGAAATGAACGGCATGACCGCGGCGTCAAGCGAGCCGTCAGCCAGCTCACCCAGATCCGCATTAAGGTCAATCGTCCTCATTTTCCGAAGCATCCATCTCGGCGGTTTCTTCGAGGATCCGACGGGTTTCGAAGAAGTGCTTGTAGAGATGCGCTCTCACCGGCTCGATACCTACGCCGAGTTCGGCGGAGATTTCGTAGACCAGCTCGCCGGTGCGTTGTTTGAATTCCGCCAGGTTTTCGTCGGCGCCGGGACTGTCCATCTTGTTGGCGACAATCGTGTAAGGCGTACAGGAAAGCTCCTCCAAATGAAGACGGAGCTCCTCTTTCAGGTGCATGAAGTCGTCGGTTGGATTGCGGTCGTCGGTTCCGGCCATGTCGAGCACGAACAGGATGAAGCGCGAACGCTCGATGTGGCGCAGGAACTGGTGGCCAAGGCCAACCCCGTCGTGGGCACCCTCGATCAGGCCGGGAATGTCGGCGATTTTCAAGCGGCTGAAATTTTCGTATTCGAGCGTTCCGACGATGGGATTGATGGTGGTGAAGGGATACGGCGCAATCTTCGGGTGCGCGTGGGTCAGGCGGCTGAGCAGGGTCGATTTCCCGGCGTTGGGATAGCCGACCAGACCGACGTCGGCAATGAGCTTGAGCTCCAGCCAGAACACCTTTTCCTCGCCCATGGTGCCATCGGAAGACTGCCGGGGCGCCTGGTTGGTGGAACTTTTAAAGCGGGCGTTGCCCAGTCCGCCGTGCCCGCCCTTGCAAATGACCAGCTCTTCGCCATCCTTGACCAGCTCGCCGACAAACTCGTTGGTTTCCGCATCGTACACCACGGTACCGGGGGCCACCTTGACGATGCAGTCCTCCGAGTTTTTGCCGTGGCGGTCGGAGCCCAGACCATGCTGGGCATTGGCGGCCTTTTGATGCGGCTGGTAGTAGAGCGGAAGCAGGGAGTCCTCGTTTGCATCGCACCGCAGGATGACGGAGCCGCCATGGCCACCGTCGCCGCCGTCCGGTCCCCCTCTGGGGATGTACTTTTCACGACGGAACGATACGCAACCATTGCCGCCGTTGCCGGCCTTGGCATAGAGTTTGATGCGGTCTTTGAATACAACGTGTTTCATAAGCTTAACGAGTCATTCGTGGTTGGTGCTTCGTGAGTCGTGAGTCGTGAGTCGTGAGCCCAGCTTAGCGGGAACCGATCCCGCCGTCACCTGCATTTTCAACCAAGAATGGAAAACAGTCCTGTTAAAACAAAAAAAAAGGCGGGCTTGGAAACCCGCCTCACAAGCTTGGCCTAGAACCAAACTAAGCAACCGCTTCTTCGCGAATGTGCACCTTGCGCTGACGCTTGTCGAATTCAACGACACCGTCTTTCAAGGCGAAAAGCGTGTAGTCTTTTCCGCAGCCGACGTTCACGCCGGGATGGAAACGGGTTCCAACCTGACGGACCAGAATGCTGCCTGCCGTTACTTTCTGTCCACCGAAGCGCTTCACTCCCCGACGCTGTGCATTCGAGTCGCGACCGTTGCTGGATGAACCTTGTCCTTTTTTATGAGCCATGACGAACCTCCCGCAAAATTATGCGCTAATTTCTTCCACTTTGATTTTGGTCAACTCTTGGCGATGACCGATTTTACGACGATATCCTTTGCGGCGTTTCTTCTTGAACGAAAAAATCTTTTTGCCGCGCAGGTTTTCCACCACCGAAACCTTAACCTTCGCACCGGAGACGACCGGCGTGCCGATGGTGAGTTCGGAACCGTTGGAGACGGCCAGTGCATCAAATTCGACGCTTGCGCCCTCGTCGTTGGCAAGCAGTTCAACGTCAAGAACATCGCCCTGCTGAACGCGGTACTGTTTTCCGCCGGTTTCAATTACTGCATATGCTTCCATAAATAACCTCAATACCCCCGAACGGGGCTTTCTTTCCAAAAAATCAAGGGGCGGAAACTAAGGAATCACCCCGCGACTGTCAACCCCAAACAAAGGCAAAAAAGCGCGAAATAACGTTCGTTTCCCGCCGGTGCCGGCAAAAGCGTGCAATGCCGCGGCAACCAGCGATCAGAAGAGTGCCATACCGGTACGGCGCATGCTATCTTAATAGCGTAAAAACGAAGGAGAAAAGACCCATATGAAACCGAGCCTCGCCCTCGCCTGCACCGCATTCCTGATCCTCAATGGCTGCGCCCCGACCAAGCGCACCATTTCCCTCGAAGAAACGCTCGCCAGCGCGGTCATCGACCACAAGGGCGAGCCGGCCACCGCGAACCATGCACTGAACACCGACTATCTGTTGCTCTACTTTTCCGCCCATTGGTGCCCGCCCTGTCGCGGCTTCACCCCGAAGCTCGTCGAGTACTACCACAACAACCTGGGCGGCCAGCTCTTCCAGGTGCTCTTCGTCAGCAGCGACCGCAGCGACCGGGAGATGCAGGCCTACATGAAAGAGGCCGCCATGCCGTGGCCCGCCGTCATCTACCACTCCGAAGCGAGAAAAACGCTGGAAAAGGTCTATAGCGGCCAGGGAATCCCGCGGCTGGTGTTGCTGGACCGCGCCGGCAAAGTGGTGGCCGACAGCTTCAAGGGACAAACCTATCTCGGCCCCAACCAAGTCCTTGAAAAGCTCGACTCGCTACTGGACCGGCGCAAGCGCGACCCAGCGGGCGTCACCGCAACCACGGGGCAAATCCTGCGCGCCACGAACGATTACAAGAAACGCTACCGCATCGACGGGTTCGGCTCCGGCCCCAACGGTCATTTGGCCTTTGTTAATGGAAAGGTTACCCTCGAGGGCGAAGAGCTCGACGCCGGCGTGGTGGTTGAAACGATTACCGACAAGTACGTCGAAATCTCGGCCGAAGGAAACCACTACCGCCTAAAGCCCGAATAACCGGCGGCCATGGGGTTGCTGCCCCCCCCCGGTCATCGGATCGAGTCGCGTTCAGATTGCGGTTTTCTTTGGGGCTGCACCTTGCTAGCCTGTTTCAGACTTTCAACAGGTGACCTTCAGACATTCGACCGGAGAAACTTATTCATGAAACCGACACTCGTAATCATGGCCGCAGGCATGGGGAGCCGCTACGGCGGCCTTAAACAACTCGATCCCGTGGGCCCCAACGGCGAAACGCTGCTCGAATACTCCATCCACGACGCCATCGCCGCCGGCTTCGGCAAGGTGGTCTTCGTGATCCGCCACGACTTCGCGACGGCGTTCAAGGAGCAGGTCGGCGAAAAATTCGCCGGTCGCATCGACGTGCAATACGCCTTCCAGGCACTGGAAAACCTGCCGGAAGGCTTCAGCGTTCCCGAAGGCCGGACCAAGCCCTGGGGCACCGGGCAGGCGGTACTCGCCTGCAAGGATCTGGTGAACGAACCGTTTTGCGTCCAGAACGCGGACGACTTCTACGGGGCCGAAGCCTACCAAACCATTGCCGCGGAATTCGGCCGGCTCGCCGACGGCGACAGCTGTATGGTCGGCTATCTGCTTAAGAACACGCTTTCCCCCCACGGTTTTGTTTCGCGCGGCGTGTGCCACACCTCCGACGGCTACCTCAGCGGAATCAACGAACGCACCCACATCGAAACCGATGCGCAGGGAACGGTGCAGTTCATCGAAAACGGCGTCGCCACCGGCATGACCGGCAACGAAATCGTCTCCATGAACTTCTGGGGATTCGCCCCTACCTTTTTCGAGGCGCTGGAGGAAAAGTTCGTCACGTTCCTGCGCAAAAAGGGCGGCGAGCTGAAATCCGAATGGTATATCCCGGACATCGTGACCGACATGATGGAGAGCGGCGAAACCCGCATCAAGGTGCTCAGCTGCAACAGCCAATGGTTCGGCGTCACCTATCCCGAAGACCGCCCCACCGTCGTCGCGGCGCTCAAAGCCATGCACGACCGCGGCGCATACCCGCCCAAGCTCTGGGACTAATCGCCCGGGGCGGCGGGCTCACTATTTCAGGAAACGCATCTCGCGCATCCAGGCCTCGCAGAGCTTCGGCCAGTTGGATACCGGGTGCGCGGTCGGGCGCAGGCCGAAACCGTGGCCGCCTTTGGCGAAGAGATGGGCTTCCACCTCGACCCCGGCCGCATCGAGCGCGGCGGCATAGGCGAGCGTGCTGCGGTAATATTTTTTGTCGTCCTTGGCTTGCACCACGAAGGCCGGCGGCGTCTTGGCATCGACCAAGATCTCGTCGACCAGCTCGATGGAATCCTTCTTGAAGAGATAGGCCGGGTAGACCAGCACGGAAAAGTCGGGGCGATCGGCGGAATTGCTGCATGCCGCAGTCAGGTGGCCGCCCGCCGAAAAGCCCAGCATGCCGATTCGCGAGGCATCGATCTTCCACGCCTCGGCTTTTTCGCGCGCCAAGCGGACCGCCTTGCGCGCATCCTCCAGCGCACCCGCGCGGTTTTGCGGGCAGCGGTATTTGAGAATGGCGGCGGAAACCCCGATCGAGTTGAGCCACTCCACAACCTCGGTGCCCTCTTTGTTCATGCACAGGATGCCGTAACCCCCGCCGGGGCAGACAATCACGAACGGGGCGGGCACCTCGGCGCCTTCGACGAGAAAGAGCTGCAACGTAGGGTTGCTGACGTTCGTCAACCGGATTACGCCGTCGTTCCCCGGCTTCAGCGCCTCGGGTTGCCCGGCGCCCTTGCCCGGCATGTCGCCGTTCCACAGCGGAATTTCCGTATTCGCCATCACGACACCCGTCCCCATCAAAAGCACTAAAAGCAATGTTTTCATGGAGCCCATGCTACCCGTCGCCCCGGCAACCGTCAACCCGCGAGCGAGCGGCCATGCAGGCGATCAACCCGAAAACCACGAAGCCACAGGGAAAACAGTATTCCCTGTGGCACCGTGCACGATTGTTCTGGAAAGGCCGGGGCGGCCTGGCGCCGCCCGCTTCGTCCGTTACGCCGGCTCCACCGGCTTCTCGACGCTCGCTTTGAAGAAGATCGCAAAGAACACCATGATGACCGCCGCAGCGGCGCAAGGGATGTACCAATAGTTCTGCCACGCCAGCAACACGTCCGTTTCATGCCCCATGACGAATGCCGCATGGAGTCGACCCGCGATTTGCGCGCCGACCAACATGCCCACGCCCTGCGTAACGAGAATGAGCAGCCCCTGCGCCTGCCCACGAACGGGCTTGGGGGCCGCCTTGTCGACATAAATCTGGCCGGTCACGAAGAAGAAGTCGTAGCAGATCCCGTGCAGCGCGATTCCGACGAGAATCATCCACATCGTCCCGGCCGGGGCGCCCAGCGCGAAAAGCCCGTAGCGAACCACCCACGCGAGCATGCCGACCAGTAGCATCTTCTTGACGCCCAGCCGCGCGAAAAACAGCGGCATGACGAGCATGAAGAAGATTTCCGACATCTGCCCGAACGTCATTTTGAAGGCGGGGTCCGCCAAGCCGGCGTCGTTCACGAAGACCGGCGCATACGCATAATAGGCCGCCAGCGGCACGCAGATGAGCATCGAACTGACGATGAACACGAGGAAAGAGGGTTTCTTGAGCAACGCGATTGCATCGAGGCAAAGCACATCGCGAAGCGAGACTTTCTTGCCCTTGGCCGGCGGGGGGGTGTTCGGGAGCGTCAGGCTGTAAACGCCCAGCACGACGCCGCTAATACCCGCGATCCGGAACGGCAACGCCGTTTGGTCCGAATGCAGCACCTTGCTGACAAAAACGCCCGCGACGATCCAGCCAATGGTTCCGAATACGCGAATGAGCGGAAATTCCTTCTCCTGATTCGTGATGTTATGAAACGCCAACGTGTTGGTGAGCCCCAGCGTGGGCATGTAGCAAAGCATGTGAAGGAAGAGCATCGTGAGGAAAATCCCCGCCGATTCCGCGCCATCGACCACCATCGGGGCACAGAACATCAGAACGCCGCCAACAATGTGCAATGCGCCCAGCACCCGTTCCGTCGCAAAGAAACGGTCGGCCACCATGCCCAAGATGAACGGGGAAATGATCGCGGCGATCGGCCCGATGGAATAGGCCCATCCGACGGAATCGCCCATGCCTTGCTTGAACATGTAGTTGCCGACGGTTACGAACCAAGCGCCCCAGACGAAAAACTGGAGGAACATCATGACCGACAGTCGCGGAACTATAAAAACGGGACTCTTCTTTTCACTCATACACACACTTCCAATCGTTCAACGGTTAACTGAATATCCTTTTCCCGGCGATCTCCGGCCTCGCGCTCGATGGCCATCGCTCCGGTAAAGCCGACCTTTTCCAGCGCCTGGAAAAACCCGCCGTGGTTGACTTCGCCTTCGCCCCAGGGAACTTCGGCGCCCCACTGGCCGGGCGTCTGCGACGCGACCGCATCCTTGATGTGGACGTGCTTGATCCAGGGACCCAATACGCCAACCGCTTCAATGGGATCGCCCTTGCCATAGAGAATCATGTTGGCGGGGTCGAAGTTCACGCCCAGCGCCGGATGGTTGACGACATCCAGGAAATGGCGAAGGTCTTCCGCGGTCTCCTGCCCGGTCTCCAGCAAAATCGTAATCCCGCTCTCCTGCGCCACGTCGGCGAACTCGCTGATGCGCTTGCGGAACGTTTGGAAGCCGGCTTCGTCGGTATGGTCGATGAACCCCGCATGGAACGACAGCAGCTTGACGCCCATATCGGCCGTCGTGCCGATCGCATCGAGCACGATTTGGCGGTTTTCGGGCCAGACATCGTCGGGCACGATCCCGCCCGTCAAACGGATGGCGTCGAGCGAGGAATAGTCCTCCTGCGGGAACCCGACCATGGTGCAGGAGACGGTCCAGCCTTTTTCGGCAATCATGCCGCGCAATTTATCCGCCGCCGACACGTCGAGATGCAGGCTAGAGAGCCCCGTATTCCCCAACACCCGGGCCAGCCCTTCCGCATCGTTTTTCAACGACCAGCTACAAACACCAATTTTGTTTTTCATTATTTCATTGTCTCCCACGCCATGCGCACCGATTCGCGCGCTTGCTCCGGCGTAATCACCACCACTTCTGCCTGGCCCTTGACCAGCGAGGCAAAATATTCAATTTCTCCCCGATAGCCATCGCCGGGTTCGATCTCCGGCGCATAGGCCTCCCCCTCGGCGGGGTAGACGGTCACGCCGTTGCCATCGAGCACAACCGCCGCTTTTTCGAACACCACCTTGAAGGCCATCGAAAATCCAAACGACTTGGGCATCATCCAGCTCGCGGTCGCGGTCACGACCTTGCCGGCGCCATAGTCCACCCGGGTGACCGAATGACCGGGAACGCCGTTTTCAAGATATGCGCAGTCCGACTCAACCGCAGCGGGCGGACCGAACAGATATTGGATATAATCGAGATCGTGGATATGCAGGTCCAGCGCCATGCCGCCGCTCTTGGAAGGATCCGAAATCCATGAAGCGTCGCTCCAGGCCGGCGCATAGGTGAGCCGCGAAAAATCCGCCACCTTTACCGCGCCGAACGCGTTGCTTTCCACGACGGACTTCAGCCAGGCGTAGGCCGGCCAGAAGCGGATGCACTGCGCAACCATCAACTGCTTGCCCGCGGCCGAAGCGGCCGCGATCATTGCGTCGCAATCCTCCACCGAGAGCGCCATCGGCTTTTCGCACAGCACATGCACGCCGGCCTCCAGGCACTGGATGGTAACGGACTTGTGCAGATGGGTCGGCAATGCAATCGACACGGCATCGAGCGTTTCCGTGGCCAGCATGTCGGCGACATCCGTAAAAACGGCAACGCCGTCGAGGTTCAACTCGCTATCGCCCGTGTCGATATTGCCCTGTTTCGCCTTGCCGGCAATGGGGTTGGCATCGCACACCGCCACAACCTGGGCGTCGTCCAACGCCTGCCAGTTGCGGAAATGCACCCCGCCCATGAACCCCATTCCAATGATCCCGACTCGGATCATGAGAGGCCCTCGACTTCCCAGCCCTTGCGGTAGGTGCGTTTGACGAAGGCATTGGCCTCGTCGCAATTGGTGAAGCGCAACTTCTTGGCATCCCATTTGAGTTCCTTGTTCGGGAAGCGGGACGACAGCGCGCCGAGCAGCACGGTTTCGGTCAGCGGGCCGCCGTATTCGTGGAAATCGGCCAGCGGCTTGACGTCTTCGCCACGGACGGCGGCGATGAAGTCGCCGTAATGGTTGCGCGCTTTCAGCTTGGGATAGCGGTATTGTGCGAACTTTTCGCGCGGGTACGGCACGGGCAGCCCGGCGTGGGGCGCCAACAAAATGCCTTCGGTGCCGACAAAGATACCGCCCTGCTTCGGCATTTTTTCGCCGAACAGGTCGATGAACTCTTGCGGCGGAAGCAGCGAACCATCGGTCCAGGTCACCTTGATGGTATCGCCTGCGGTATACGCATTGCCCGGGAAAACATATTCGAACTTTTCATCGACGGCCCAGTTGGTCTTGTTCGGCACGCCGCCGATCGACTTCACGGAAATCGGGGCCTTGAGGCTCATGGCCGCGAACATCGGGCTGTAGATGTGGCAGCCCATGTCGCCCAATGTGCCCGTACCGTAGTCGAGCCGCTTGCGCCAGTTGTAGGGATGGTAGTAGCCCTTGAGATACGGCGGCTTCGGCGCGATGCCGCACCACAGATCCCAGTCGAACTCGGCCGGAACCGGATCGCTGCCTTCCGGGATCGGATCCGGGTCGCCCCAGGTCTTGTCGCTGAAAATGAAGACTTCCTTGACTTTTCCGATCACGCCGTCCTGGATCATCTTGACCGCAAGGCGCTCATAGGTGCTGGAGGTCAGCTGGGTGCCCATCTGGGTAACCAGTCCGCGCTCCTTCGCAATCTCCGCCATGCGGCGCGTTTCGTAGAGGGTCTGGGCCATCGGCTTTTGCCCATAGACGGCCAACCCGAGATTCATGGCCGTCACCGCGATGGCCGCATGCATATGGTCGGGCGTGCAGACATTGATGGAGTGCAGGTTCATGTGCTCTTTTTCGAGCATGACCCGCCAATCCTTGTAGACCCGCACGTTGGGACAGCGTTCTTTGACCTTCGCCAACTGCCGGTCATCCACCTCGGCCACGGCCACGAGGTTGAGTTTTTCGTCGCGGGTGAAGGAAGAAACGTCATTGAAGCCCATCATGCCGCCGACCCCGATGCTGGCGTGGTTGACGATTCCATCCGCCGGCGCCGTTTTGTTGGGGGCATAGCCCTTCCGGGCAAAACTGGCGCACGAGTTCAACATCGGGAGCCCGGCTCCCGCGACCGCTACGCGTGTAATAAACGAACGTCTACTTGGTTTCATTGTTCAGCTCCTTGATCATGACATTTCTAAACTGGACGGGATCGCTATGTCCGGCAAAGCCGAAATGACCCTTCTTAAGATCCTTGCCCGGGTGCTTCGAGTTGCTCTTGAACTCGGTAATGGTTGAAAGGTCGGTATCGAGGATGCGGGTGCCGTTGAGCTCGACCTTGATGGTGGAACCCACCACTTCCACGGTCTCGAAGTTCCACTCGCCGACGGGGCGGAGGTAGCCGCGGTGCGCCGCCGCCATGCCGTAGGCCGAACCGTGGAACTGGCGATCGTCCAGCTTCGCATAACCGGGAGCCGTATTGTCGAGCACCTGCAGCTCGGTCATGCCGTGGTAGGCGGGATCGCCTTTGCCCGGGTAACGGATCGCGAGCCCGTTGTTGCCGGCCGGCGGCAGCTTGAACTCAACGCGAACGGCGAAGTCCGCATATTCCTTTTCGGTGTAAAGCGTGCCGCCCTTTTTCGGTTTGCACATGATGATGCCGTTTTCGATCGAATAGTTTTCCACGGCACCGATCCATTTTTCGGGGACCTCGCCATCGCTCCAGGTTTTGGCGGCCAGGATTTCGTTGGCTTCGGTCGAACCGATTTCGCGGATCGCGACGTTGCGCCAGCGGATTTCCCCGCCATGGGTCTGCAGTTGGATGGGGCCGGTACGCGGAACGGGGCCGCTTTTATCGAAATAATTCCGCAGCCGCGCATGATCGACCACCAGCCGATCGTTCAGGTGCACGGTCACATATTCGCCGACCATCCGGATGTTCAGCTTGTTCCATTCGCCGAAAGGCTTGTCGGCCAGCACGAGCGGGTCCTTGCCTTTCGAGCCGGCGGGATTGTTCCAGAGACCGCCCGACCCCTTGTTGGCGCCGATCGGGAATTTTTTCTGCTCCGTCGAATCCCAGATCTGCACCTGCGGGATGCCGCGGAGATAGACGCCGCTATCGGCCAGCGCGACCGTCTTGTACTCCAGCTGGAGCTCGAAATCGCCGTAGTTATTTTCCGTCGAAAGGTAGAGCCCCTTGCCGTCGTTGACCAGCTCGCCGTTTTCAACCCGCCAATGCGCGTTGATATCGGCCAGGCTCGCCGCCTTTTTCTCGGCCAGAGCTTCCGGCGGCAGCGCCATCCACTTGGACGGGTCTTCGGTGCCAAGCCCCCACCATCCGCTCAAATCTTTTCCGTTGAACAACGGCACGAACCCGAGAGGGGCGGCGGCGCATGCAAGCGCGCTGGCACTCCCGGCCAACATCAATAGCTGTGTTTTCCAATTCATGGGAACAAGCTATCAAAAGTTTAATGCGAAGTATTGTAAATTTCAGGCACGCGCGTGTACATCACCATGGGATTTTGCGGCCGCCCTCGCGATATTCGCGGGGCGAAACCCCCATCACCTTGCGGAAGTTGCGGATGAAGTGGCTATGGTCATAGAATCCGCATTCCAGCGCAATGGATGCAATGGTGTCGTTGGTGGTCGACAACAGCCGGCAAGCCGCGCGAACGCGCACATTGAGGATATGCTTGGTCGGCGAAATATGGAAAACCTTCTTGAAACTCCGCTCAAACTGACTCGAAGACAAATGCATGATCTTCGCCAGGTCATCCACCTTGATCGGATCGGAATAGTTTTCGCGAACGAAGTCCAGCACCGCGTTCATCTCCATATAGGGGCGGAGCTTTTCATGGGCACTGGTCATGTCGCGGGCGATACAGGCGAGCCCCACAATCTCCCCTTCGACCGAATAGAGCGGAATCTTCGTGGTAATGAACCAATTGATCGAGTTGTGCGGATCCGGCGCCAGCTCGACATGGTCGATCACGCTTTCCCCGGTTTCAAAAACATGGTTGTCGTCGGCCACATAGGCATCCGCACGATCGTTCGAAAAGATGTCATAATCGGACTTTCCGATCATCTCCCCTTCTTGCTTAAAACCGCACAACTGCACCGCAACGTTGTTGGCCATCATCACCCGACCCTCGCGATCTTTCGCGACAAAGTAAATGCCGGGCAGGTAATCGAAGAGCCGCTGCAATTGGGCTCCCTGCAACGAGGAACGAAATGCCTCACACTCTTCCGCCGCTCTTCCCGTCAATCCATGATCCTTATTCATGGCGCAAATATTAGCAAAACACTCTGCATATAACAACCAGCCGAACGGATAGTTTTTCGGCGGGACCACCGCCCGCGTTTGCACCGTAAACCGGAAGCCATTGAATACCAATGAATTTGCCGCGCCGCACCACAGAGCCGCCGCATCCTTTTTGTGCCCACATCACTGGTTTTAACATTTTTGTACACCCAAGTGCGGCAAACGTACAATACCGCACCTACCTGCTCCGCTAGTTTGCGCACCGTTGACGAGGTTGCATGCCTTGGTTGGCGACGACCATTTTCAGCGTTGCCGACCAACCGCAAACACCAGAAAGAAGACGCTGGATAACCGGAAAACAAACGTGCACAAATTTGCTCGATTCGTACAATACGCACGATCTCGTCATCGACTATAAAATGTTTAAGCTGGCGCGTCGCAGTCCTTATTTGATGGGTGCGATCATACGCCGCTAATGGAAAAACAACGAACAAAGGAGAAGGTTATGAAAACTGTGAACCGAACCCTCAACAAACATCTGGCAGCACTACTCGCCGTGATGTTCTCGACCACCGGCCTTATGGCCCAGCAGAAAGCCCTGCTCTTCGGCGACACCTTCGACCGAACCGCCAGCACCAACCTCAACGCATCCTCCGACGGCCAGTCGGGATCGCTCAGCCCGCTGACCTATGGATGGCAGGCCTACAACGCGACCCTCGACATCAATAGCAATACCCTGAGAATGGACAACAACGCGTCGGATGGCGCGCAGGGCGGCATCGCTTATCCGCTGCACAATTTCACCGACAGCGCCATCACCGACGATGGGGCGTTTAGCGTTACGGTCGACCTCAACTTCAACTCCACCGGCGGAAACCGCTGGATGAGCGTCGGCGTGGGCCAGTCGCTGGCCGAGCTCCAAGCCGTGACCAACAACCTGCAGGCCACCGCACTTCCTGCGGACCTGCTGGTCGGTTACAAAGGGACCCAGGATACCCTTGAAATCTACAACAACGGCTTTTTGAACGCCGCCGAAACGATTATCGGAGACTTGCCGGCCGACCCGCTCACCATGCGCATCGACTATACGCTTTCCGATTTCAATTCCGGATCGACCGTAAACTACGCGGTCTACTTCGACGACGCCACCACCGCCTTCACCGCCGGTTCGTTTACCTGGAGCGGCACGGCCGAAAACTATATCAGCCTCTCGGCCAACACCGTCGCGGCCTCCCGCTTCGACAACTTTGAAGTCCGCGGTGGCTCCACGGCCGACGACACGACGCCCCCGACTCCGGATCCACTGACCTGGATCACGGTGCCGACGGCCACCAGCGCATCCGAAATCACCATGACCGCCACCAATGCCACCGACCCGAACGGCGTGGAATATTATTTTGAAGAAACTTCCGGAAACCCGGGCGGCTACGACAGTGGCTGGCAGTCGAGCCAAACCTTCAGTGCCACGGGATTGGTGGCGAACACCACCTACACCTACACCGTTGTGGCTCGCGACCTGTCGGCAAACTTCAACGTTTCCACAACGGCTTCGTCGGCGGAGTCGGTCACCACACCGGCACTGGACAACAATCCCCCGACTCCCGATCCGATGACGTGGGCTTCGGTGCCGACCGCCATCGATCACCAGTCGATTAGCATGACCGCCGCCACGGCCACCGATGCCGAAGGCAACGGCGTGGAATACTACTTCGCCTGCATCACCGGCGCCGGCAACGACAGCGGATGGCAGGCCAGTCCGTCCTACACCGACAGTGGACTGGATCCGGAAACCACCTACGGCTATGCCGTCAAAGCGCGCGACAACTCGCCGGACGGCTACAATGAGACGGGCTACTCGGCCACCAACTCGGCCACAACGGACGCCACGCCGGCTCCCGCAACCGAATCCTACCACACCTTCGACAACGACGGCCTGGCCATCAACACCAACTATGGCGGCGGCATGGTGATGTGGAAGCCGAATACCCGCGATTTTGACTGGATTGACAACGGCAACCTTGCCAGCACCAACAACAATGCAGGCAACCGATATGCCACCGTTTATTCCGCAACTGCATTTGATGTATCCAGCGGGTTCAAACTGGACGTGGTCTATAACATCGACCTCATCGAGTCCAGTGGCCTCGCCTATACGGCCTCGTTTGGTTTGATTGCCGAACCGGAAGGAATCAATAGCAGTCACTTCATTGCCGACAATGGCCAGACCAGTCTCGGCGTAAGCCTGACTGACCGGCTGGGCGTCCAAGGCCTCAACGAAATCAATCCGACGACCGGGTTGACGAGCTTGGCCGACGGCACGGCGCAACCCATTGTCGCCAGCTCAAACCAGACCTTCAGCCTGACGGTCGAAGAGGACGGCAGCTTCAGCTACAGCATCAACGGCAACACCCCGACCACCGGCACGACGGCCTTTGACTTGGCCCTGACGTACCACTTCGCCGTGTATGAGCAGTACATGACCGGCATCGAAATCCAGAGCGTGAAACTAAGATCGCTTGGAATCTCAGACGTCGGTTCCATTGCGTTTGGCATTTCGGGCGGCGTGGGCAACTTCAGCTGGTACGGCCAAAGCGGCGGAACATACGAACTGCAATCGCGCGGCAACCTGGCGGTCGGCGGCGAAGAAGCCTGGCAAACCATCGAGAGCGTTGCCGGCGCGGACGAAGAAATCGACATCACGATCGACCTCGACGAAGACCAGAAATTCTTCCGGGTCAAGCTGGCCGAATAAATCCCGAATCCCCCCGGAACCGATCGACGGTTCCGGGTTAGCCTAAGCAAACGCGGCTTCCAGCCGCGTTTGCTTTTTCTTTCGTAAAGAAACCGAGCCGCCCCACGCCGGGCATCGCGCCTCGACGGCCAATGAAATCCGGTTCGGTTTTGATCTTCCACCCGACATGGCGTATGTATGAAACATCATCAATCCAACGGACGGCGGGGCAACCTGCTCGGAACTGAAAAACAAAACAAGCCAACGGAACCAACCATGAAAAAAACGACAACCGCAGCCGCGCTGGGCTGCTTGCTTTCGCTCTCCGCGCTAGCGGAGACAACCGCCGTCAACTCACCGGCCCCCACCACCCCCAACGTGCTGTTCATTGCCATGGACGATCTCAACAACTGGATCGGCTGCATGGGCGGGCATCCGCAAACCATCACGCCCAACCTGGACCGGCTGGCCAAAAGCGGCGTAATGTTCTCCAACGCGCATTGCGCCGCCCCCGCGTGCAATCCCTCGCGTTCGGCCATCATGACCGGGCTTTCGCCGCATCACTCCGGACTCTACGAAAACGGCCAGAAGATGCGGGAGGTCATGCCCGACAACACCCTGCTCTCGCAGTATTTCCGGGACCATGGCTATTGGGCGAGCGGATCGGGCAAGATCCTGCACTACTTCATCGACGCGCACTCGTGGGATGAATACTACCCGAAGAAGGAAGACGAGAATCCCTTCCCGCGCACCCTCTATCCCGAAACGCGCCCGCTCAGCCTGCCGCGCGGCGGCCCGTGGCAATACGTCGAAACCGACTGGGGCCCGCTCGACGCGACCGAAGAGGAATACGGCGGCGACTGGCTCGTAACGAAATATATCGGCGAACAGCTGGGCAAAGAGCACGACAAACCCTTCTTTCTGGCCTGCGGCATCTACCGCCCGCACGAACCGTGGTTCGTACCCGCGAAATATTTCGAACCCTTCCCGCTCGAGGAGATCCAACTGCCGCCGGGCTATCTCGAAAACGACCTCGACGACCTGCCGCCCGCCGGCCAGCGCATGGGACCCAACCGCTATTTCGCCCACATCCAGGAACAGGGACAATGGAAACAGGGCATCCAGGGCTATCTCGCCTCCATCCACTTCGCCGACGCCATGCTCGGCCGCGTGCTCGACGCGCTCGAAAACGGCCCCAACAAAAACAACACCATCGTGGTCCTTTGGAGCGACCACGGCTGGCACCTCGGCGAAAAAGAGCATTGGCAAAAATATACCGCCTGGCGCGCCACCACCCACATTCCGTTGATGGTCCGCGTACCCGACGGCATTTCGCCCGCCCTGCCCCAAGGCACCACGGCGGGCAGCGTCTGCGACCAACCCGTCAGCCTCATCAGCCTATACCCCACCCTCGTCGAACTCGCCGGACTGCCCGCCAAGGCCGACAACAGCGGCCCGAGCCTGCTGCCGTTGCTTAAAGACGCCGAAGCCGACTGGGACCACGTGGCCATCACCTACCTCAGCCGTCCCGGCTCCATCGGCATCAGCGGCACGGATTGGCGCTACATCCACTACGCCAACGGCGACGAGGAGCTCTACAACGTCGAAAACGATCCCTACGAATGGAAGAACCTGGCCACGCTCCCCGAATACGCGGAAAAACTCGCCAAGTTCCGCACCCGGGTTCCGGCGGAATTCGCGCCGCTGGTCAAAGCCAAGATCACCTCCCTCTACAAAATTCCGTGGGTCGCCGCCTCCGAAAAGCCCGTCCCGGCCTCGAAGCCGGACGGCGGCCGCTTCAACGTGCATTTCATCAACCGGCGCGAAAATCCGGTCCAGCTCTTCTGGATGGACCAGGAAGGCAAACCCGTCGCCCGCGGCACCATTGAGGCGGGAAAAGTCCTCGCTCAGCTCACGAGCCCCGGCGAAACGTGGCAAATCGCCGCGCACAACGGAACGCCCCTGGGCCATTTCGTGGTCAGAGACCGCGAGTCCCAGGCAGTCATCCCCGCCGATTAGTCCGAGGAAATAACGAAACAAATGCCTTCGGCGTTGCGGGGCGGAAAGGCGGCCCCGCTCGCCAAGAACTTGAAACACCGAAGACATGTCCTTCGGAGTTCTTCGGTTCATTATTCCTCTTCGACGACGTAGAAGGCGCTGCCGTTGGCGGAAACGGGAAGGCTCAGCGAGTTGGTCGGGGCCGTCGAAACGATGCCCGCTTGCTCGATGGGCCAGTTGCAGACCGGGGTCGAAAGCGAGTCGCTCGACCGCAGACGATAGGTTTGCCCCGCCAGGCTGTTCCATTTCAGGTTCAGCCCGTCGTCGCCGGCAACCGCCATGCGGATTTCCGGAATCCGGTAAAAGCGGGATGCGGGGATGGTTTCCTTGGCCAGCGAAGGGCCCGCCCAACTCAAATCGAGCTCGTGCGCAGCGGCCCGGCCGTGGCGATAATACAGCCGGAACGGATGAAGCCCGGCCTCCATGGCCACCGTGCCGGATTGCTCCGAGCCATCGTGGTTGTAGTCGTCGTCGATCACGTGGGCGTCGTGGATGAACAGGTTCGCCCCGCTGTCGGACGTCACATAGAAGGTGTATTCGCCCGCCGCAGGCACATCGACGTATCCGTAGAACAGCAGGCCGACATGGTCGTCGCGCGAGCGCACGGAAAGATCGATGGAATCCGCCCGGCCCTCCGCCACCGCCGCCATATCGCGGAACTCGGGCACGTAGGACCAGATGCCCTCGTGGCAGGAATACCACACCCCGGACTCCAGCTCCCGCGAAGCGTTCGGCACCTCTTCGGCGTCGTAGGGGCGCGCCGCGCTCGAAAGCGCGCGGCGGGTCTGCAGGCCGATGGCCTGCATCCGGGCCTCGAGCGCCGGCATGGAGGCGGCGAGGTCGGTCCCCTCGCCCAAGTCGGTGGTGACATCGTAGATGCGGAACGGCTCGGCCGCGTCGGCGATATCCATGCGGATGCCCATGTAGTTGCCGATGCGGACGGCCTGCTGCTGCCCGCGGGTTTCGCCGCGATGGTTCGGGAACTCGTCCCAATCGGAAACCGTGTTGCCGCTGGTGTATCCCTTGAACTCGAAATAGAGATAGCCCTTGTCCCGCTGCACGCCTTCGCCCGTGAGCGTCGGCAGCAACGAGACGCCGTCGCACCACGAAGGCGCGGCGATCCCGGCCATTTCGGCGAACGTCGGCATCCAGTCATAGGTCGCCATGGGATAATCGATTTTGTAGATGTTGTTCTCGTCGCCGGTGGCGCCGGTGAGGCCGCCGGGCCAGCGCACGATGGCCGGGACCCGCAGCCCGCCTTCGAGAATATCCTGCTTGGTGCCCTCGAAACCCGCGTACGATTCGAAATAGCGCGGGTCGCGCGACGAGCCGTCGGGGCCGTTGTCGGTGGTGAAAACGATCAGCGTATTGTCGTCGATGCCCAAATCCACCAGCAGTTGCTGGATGTCGCCGATCGAGTTGTCGATGCGGCGGATCATGCCGACCACCTGGCTGTGGGTGGTGTCCCACTCGGCGCTGTTTTCCGGATGGTTATAGGCGTCGATCACGCCGGTTCCGTCGGCGGTCGAGGCATAGCGGACGTTGCCCGAAGCGTCGGTCTGCATCGACCACTGGATGCCGCCGGCCAAGCCGCCGCCGGCCGGGTAGGCCACGGTGGGCCGCTGGTTGTTGAAGTGCGGCGCGTCGTAGGCGAGGTAGAGGAAAAACGGCTGGTTGTCGCCGTCGGTCGCTTCGCGGATGATGGCGTCCTTGGCATAGGCGGTCCAGGCATCGGTCGTGTAGAGATCCGAAGAGGCGTTGGTGACCTGCAGATAATCGTGGTAGATATGCGCCGACTTGCTGCTGGTTCCGTTGCGCGGATAGTTCTCGTGCGCGTCGGTATGGAACAGGTAGCCGAAATATTCGTCGAACCCGCGATGAAGCGGATGGCCTTCGAGGTTCCGCGATCCGGTCTGGCTCAGGTCGTAGGCCCATTCGCCCCCGGCCACGCCGTTTTTCCCGAGGTGGATCGTGTGGTAGCCCGCGCTTTGGAGCATGCGCCCGATCGTATGGTTGTCCGGCAACGCGCTGTCGAACTGGAGATTGCGGATATCGGCATGCCCCTGGTGGCGCCCCTGCAACAGGGAGGCGCGCGACGGCACGCAAATGGGCGCGGCGACATAGTGGTGGGTCAGCATCGCCCCTTCGGCCGCAAGCGAATCCAGCACCGGGGTATCGAATTTATAGGTGCCGGAGCGCTGATCCTGCCAAAAGCAGCCCAGATCGCCATAGCCCTGGTCGTCCGTGAAGAAAAAGATAATGTTCGGACGGTCGAGCGATTCGTCCGGATCGAGCGGGGAAAGCCCCCGTTCGACTTCCAGTCCGTCCGGCGTACCGTCGCCGTCGGTATCGCGGTTGTAGCGGTCCGTCCCATACCGCGTCAGTTCGTCGCGGTCGGGCAAACCGTCGCGGTCGGAATCCACCGAGAACGACAGCGGGGCAACGGACGCGTATTTCTCGAACACGTCGCCACTGCCGTCGTCGGCCACGGTCATGCGCAGCGTGTAGGTCGTGGCGTTCGAAACCGTACCGACCGTCAAGCTGCCGGCATCCAGCGCGGCCTGCCCGTTGGCCGTTGCGGTGTAGGTTGCAATCGTGCCGGAGCCGTCGCCGATCTCCAGCCGCCCGGCACCGCGCGTTTTCCACGCCACCACGACGTTGGTCTGGGCCACGAAGGTTGCGGGCGTCGCCGTAAACGATCCGGCATATGCCAGGGTGCCCGCCACCACGTCCGCGATTTCGGCGGCGTCCAGCGCGTGGTCGAACAGCATCACCTCATCGATCATCCCCTTGAAATCGCGATTTTTATCGTGGAGCCCGTCCCCGATGCACATCCACTTCGTTTCCGTGGCGATCTCCCCGGAGCCCTCGAAATGGCCCACATAGGCGCCGTCCACATAATATTGGCAATCGCCCAGCGTGGCGTTGTCGAACGGCACCACCACCGCAATGTGGTGCCAAGTGCCGTCGGCGACCGGCGTCGAGGTGCCAAACCCGCTGTTATGAATCTCTAGCCGGAGGTTGTTTCCCGTCATGCGGATGTCGAAACGGCTGCCCGCTCCGTTGCTGTAACCCAACGTGACCATCGACGCACTGGAATCGCCATTATCATCCGCCGTCGCCTTCATCCAGAATGCAACGGTCCGTTGGTCCGAGCTCCACTCGAACGTGTCGCCGGAGACCGCACCGTCGGCGCCATTGCTGTCCGAATCGGGCGACCCCGCCAAAGCCAGCGCACCGTCGCCGAACACGCGGTCGGCCGTGGAAACGGAGGCGGCCGCCCCGAGCGTGGCGTCGGCCCCGACGGCGGCCGTGCCGCCGGAATCAAACGGATAATAGGCAATCAGCTCGGCCTGGGCGACCGGAGCGCACGCAAAAATCGAATATAGAAAGGCCGCAAGCCTTGAAAATTTCATTGGTCGAACCTCGTTGCATGGGCCTCGCGCCCATGGATTTCGTCCCGAAACGGCCAACCGCAGGGCAACCGCCGCTTTCTCCCAGGACTTTGGCGTCCATGTGTAGGCGATAAAGCCGTGGCTGTCTAGCTACCCGTTCGGGTGGGATGCAATGCTACGCCGCCGGTTTTCGCGCCCGCCGTCTGCGAAACGTCTTAATATTCTACACAGGCATGCCAAAATTCTACAAGACGCCGGGATTGCGCCGTTGCTAACCTGCGTGCATTAGAATTATCGACTCGAATTCCAAGGACGATCAATATGGCTCACATACGAAACAACAAAAAGATCAAGAACATGCCCGCCCAAGCGGCGTGCCTGCTGGGAACCGCCGCCATGCTGGGCGCGCTGCATTGCCCGGCCTCGACCGCCGAAACCCCGGCCCCCACCGTCTTTCCGGGGGCGGACGAAAATACGCCGTCGCTTTCGCAATATTTTTCGTGGATCAACAACACCAACGAGGGCAGCGACGAGAAGCAGACGCTGATCAACCTCGATTTCTTCAAGTGGCTGCACGATGAATACGGCATGAAGCTCGACATCTATGCATTCGACGCGGGGGCCATCGACGGCCCGAACTATTACGGCAGCACCGAATCCACCAAGTTCAAGAAGCAGTTCCCCAACGGGTTCCAGCCGATCTACGAAAAGGCGAAGTCGTTCGACTGCCGCCTGGGCGTCTGGCTGGGTCCGGACGGATTCGGCGACACGCCGGAAGAGGAACAGGCCCGGACCGACATGCTGGTCGGGCTCTGCCGCGACTATGAGTTCCAGCTCTTCAAGATGGACGCGGTCTGCACGCAGCTGCGCACGGAAAAGCAGGGTGCCCTGGCGCGCCTGATGACCGAATGCCGCAAATACAGCCCCGACCTGATCCTGCTGAACCACCGCCTCAACCTCGGCGATGCGTTGCCCCACGCAACCACCTTCCTCTGGGGCGGCGCCGAAACCTACATCGACGTCCACATGGCCAACTGGAGAACGACGGGCACGCACAACCGCATCCAGGCGCTCTCGCGCGGGTTGGTTCCGGATTTGAAGCGCCTGACCGAAGACCACGGCGTCTGCATCTCCTCGTGCATCGACTTTTGGGACGACGACCTGATCCTGCAGGCCTTCAACCGCGGCCTGATCCTCGCGCCGGAAATCTATGCCAACCCCTGGTTCCTGCGCGACGACGAGTTTCCGAAACTGGCGCGCATCTACAACCTGCATCGCCGCTACCGCGACATTCTCACCAAGGGCCTCGTGTTGCCGGACGAGCAATACGGCCCCTACGCCGTCTCGCGCGGCGACGAATCCACCCGCTTCATCACCCTGCGCAACCTGACGTGGGAACCCGTCACCTACATGATCCAGCTGGACGACTCCATTGGGCTGGAAAAGGGCAAGCGCGTCAACCTGCACCAATTCCACCCCACCGAAAAGTTCCTGACCCAGATGGACTGGGGACGCACCGTCGAAGTGGAGGTCCTGCCCTTCCGCAGCTGCCTGCTGATGGCCACCACCGATAAGGTTCAAGAACTCGTGGTCCGCAACGTCGATTACGAAGTGGTCCGCGACACCCCGGACAAAGACGTCATCATCGACGTCATGGGCTATCCCGGCACCGAAGCGAAAATCGCGATCCCGAAATATCAGGGGAAAACCTTCTCCGCGGCCACGCTCGACGGCAAACCCGTGAACCAGCTGGTGGAAAAAGGCTATCCGGTCAACGTCGCCTTCCCCGGCAAAAAGATCGAAGGCCAATGGCACCGCAAGATCGGCGAACTCGAAGCCTGCGCCATGCCCGCCGACGCGGAGGCCCTCTACGAAGCCACCATCTTCGCGGCCGACAACGAAGCGCACGAGCTCCGTTCGCTGCGCCGCTCCGGCCCGACCCAAATCCCGCAAGTGCAGGCCGCACGGGACGAGTTTACGACCCAACGCTACGTTCACGAACGCGGCATCGACCCGGCCTACCTGTTCGATAACGATCTCGACACCGTCTACAAGTTCACCCCCTGCTTCCGCTTGTCGAACAAGAACAACGTCCGCCTCGACTTCGGCGCACCGATTGACATCGAGAAGGTGCTCTTCATCCTGCCGCTCTTCCAGCAAGTGAAGGAAAACTTCACGGCGGAAGTCTCGAGCGACCTGAAGACGTGGAAGCCGGCGCGCATGGTGAAGAACGGCCACGAGATCAACTTCATCGTACCGCCCGGCGAAAAGGTCCGCTATTTCCGCACCGACTTTGTGCCCCGGGAAGTGGTCGAGATCGAAGGGTATGCGCAGAAGCAGTTGCTGCCGCGCGATGCCTGGCGCGTCTCCTACCTCTACGACCGCGTCGCCAACCGTCCGCCACAGAAAGCGTTCGGCCTGAAGTTCACGCTGGATGAATATGTCGAGGGCAGCTATCTCTGCGTGGCCCTCGAAGGCAAGCACGGCAAGGAAGGCGCCTACGCCGCGCTGCGCGTCGGCGCTGGCTATGCGGGCGCACCGACCCGCGCCCCGTCCTATCCGATCAACGCCTGGGAATATCCGTCGACCGTCCGCGACAGCCACAACACCTACTATATCCCGGTCACCAAAGAGATGATCGGCAAGCCGCTGGAGGCCGTGGTACTGGCGTTCGACCAAGAGAACCTGAACTTCAAACCCGCCGTGTGGATTACGGCCAACCCCATGCCGATGGTGAAAAAACGATTGATTCTCACGCGTCCGGCCGCAACCGCGTCCTCGCCGGCCCCCGCGTATTTCGACCCGGTTGTGAAAAACATCGAAGGGTGGAACGTCTATGTGGAGCCGGAGTTGCTGGAGTCCGACGAAGGGGCCGAGGAACTGGGAATGCTGGCCAACCATCTCCAGCGGATTGAAATCCTGCTGCCGCCGGAGCAGCTCGAAAAGATGAAGACGCTGGACATCTGGGTGGAATCCAACCACCCGCTGGCCACGATGCAGTATCATCCGAGCGTGCGGTGGCTGGAGTCGAAGGGCTACGATCCGCGCCTCGCCAACAAGGTCCACATTCCGCGGGCGAAACACCTGGTCTCGCGCGACTACATGCTCTCGCAGCCGGCCGTCATCCTCCATGAGCTCGCGCATGCCTACCACAACAACTATCTGGATCAAGGATTCGACAATCCGGACGTCGTCAAGGCCTACGACGATGCCATGGCGACGCACACTTACGAAAAGGTGCAATACTACACGGGCCGCGATGTCCGCGCCTACGCGGCGACCAACCACAAGGAATTTTTCGCCGAAGCCACCGAGGCCTATCTCTACCGCAACGATTTCTACCCCTTCGTTGCGGCGGAACTCAAACAACACGACCCCGAGACGTACGATCTCATGACCAAAACCTGGGGTCCGTTGCGATAATCTAAATAAACAGAACATGGAATATCGATCGCGAAGACGCAACGGCACGAAGACAACGTAGTCTGCCTTGCGTCTTTCCGGTCGTCTAAAAGGAATCGAATATGAGAACAGAGAAACTAGCCGTCGCATCCGCCGCGCTGGCCCTTGCTGCCGGGGCCTCCGCCATCGTCAAACCGCTACCGGTCCCGGAACGCGGGTTCATCAGCTCCAAGCCGGGCGAGACCTGGGAGCAGGGCCTGCTGTCCGGCAACGGAACCGTTGGTCTCAACGTCTTCGGCCAACCGCTCGACGAAACCGCGATCCTGACCCACGAGCGCATGTTTATCCCGCTGGGCAAACCCCACATGCCGCCGGACAACGGCAATCGCCTGTTCGAAATCCGCAACCTGATCGACCGCGGCCTCTACCGGCAGGCGACCGAACTGGCGCTCGAGCTTTCCGGCCAGGAAGGATTCCTCTACCACGACCATTTCGTCCCGACCTTCGACCTCAAAATCAAGATGGATGCCAAAGGCGAAGCGAAAGACTATATGCGCAGCGTCGACTTCCAGACGGGAGTGGCCACCGTCCAGTGGTCGGACGACAACGGCACCTACGAGCGCCGATCGTTCGTTTCGCGCGCCGACGGCCTGGCCGTCATGCAGATCGAAGGCTCCGCAAAAGGTAGCGTCGGTTGCCGCCTGAAAATGAAGGTGCGCGACCCGCATCCGGAGCTGATCGGCGGCGGCAATAGCCCGCAGAAGCCGCGCTCGGACAACATGTACAAGTTTTACGTCGAAAAGACCACCTTCGCGGCGGAAGCCGACGCGCTGACGGTTCGCCAGACGTTCAACCACTCCTACCCCGGCAGCATCCATGCCATGGAAGGCATCGTGCAAGTCGTCAACGACGGCGGCACGGTCACGAAGGACGGCGACGAGCTGGTCGTCAAGGGCGCCGATCGCGTGCTGCTTTTGATCGACGTTGAAATGCTCTACGACCCGGCCCACACGGCCATGGGCACCTTCAAGGAAGCGCTGGCCGCCCTGCCGAAAAGCTACGACGCCCTGCTCGCCAAGCATGCCCCGCTGCACAACAAGATCTTCTCGCGCATGAAGCTCGATCTCGGCGGCGACGAACACGGCCTCACCACGGAAGAGCTGTTGGAAAAGACCTCCTTCGAATCGCTCAACCGCACGCTGATCGAAAAGGAATTCGATGCGGCACGCTACAACATTCTCTCGAGCACGGGCGAACTGCCGCCGAACCTGCAGGGCCTCTGGGCCGGAACCTATGTTCCCGACTGGGCCAGCGACTACACGCATAACGGCAACGTTCCCTCCGCCATCGCCAGCATGCTGATGGGCAACATGCCGGAACTGATGCTGGCCTACACCTCCTACATCGAGTCGTTGATCCCCTACCTCGAAATCAACGCCAAGCACATCTTCGGCGCGCGCGGCATCATCCTGCCTTCGCGCTCGACCACCACGGGCTACAACAACGCGATCGCCGAAAAATTCGCGGGCGGATTCTGGGTGGCGGGCGCCGCCTGGGCCTCGCACTTCTTCTACGACTACTACCTCTACACCGGCGACGAGCAATTCCTGGTCGAGCATGCCCTGCCCTTCATGGAAAAGGCGGCCCTCTTCTTCGAGGACTACCTCTACGAAGACAAGGACGGAACGTTCGTCTTCAACCCCACCCAGTCGCCGGAAAACACCCCGGCCAACTCCGACTCGCAGGGTTCCTTCAACGCCACGATGGATGTCGCCGCCGCCAAGGAGTTGCTGAACAACCTGATCGCCGTCAGCCGGCAACTCGACGTGAACCAGGATAAGATTCCGCTGTGGGAATCCATGCTGGCCAAGATGCCGGAATACATGTTCGCCGAAGACGGCCAGGTGAAGGAATGGCTCACGCCCAAACTCGACAACCACGACGCGCATCGCCACTCGTCGCAGCTCTATGCGCTCTACGACGGCATGCCGCAGGAAATCGCCGACCGCCCGGACGTGCAGGACGCCTTCAAGAAGAGCATCGAATACAAGCTGGAGAAACATTGGCGCAACAACCAGCGCGGCTTCATGTCGTTCGGCCTCGTGCAGCTCGGCCAGGTGGCCACCAGCCTCGAAAACAGCGAACTCGCCTACGAGTGTCTCACCCACCTGGTGAACCGCTTCTGGCTGGCCAACATGGCCAGCATGCACAACGCCAAGGCGCTGCTCAACATGGACATCAGCGGCGGCCAGCCCGCCGTCATCATCAAAATGCTGATGGCCTCCGAGCCGGGCAAACTCAAACTGCTGCCCGCCCTGCCGAAGGAGTGGCCGGTAGGCGCGATCGAGGGCATCCTCTGCCGCGGCCAGATCGAGCTCAAACGCCTCCAGTGGTCGCCGGAAAAAGTGACGGTCGAAATGGTCTCCGGCAAGAAACAGAAGATCGAGCTCGCGCTCCCGACCGAGATCAAGGGCATCGACGTGGTTTCCGGCAAGGCGTCCGTCAAGAAGGGCGAAACCGGCAACTCGCGCAAGGTCACCCTCCCCGCCGGCAAAGCCGTCACCCTCGAAATCACCCTATAAAAACAGTTTTACACCGAAGACCGCAAAGGCCGCCTAGAAAGGAATTTCTCCTTAGCGCACTTTGCGACCTTCGTGTTCAAAGGACTCCCTACGCGGAAAGGATATTCAGTATGACCCAGAAAATTGAACCCGTTTGTTTCGATACAAGCATCGAGCCGATCGATCCGTCGAAGGTGCATCAGGTAAAGCTGGCGAGCGGCCGGATGATGCCGATCGCGGCTTACGGCACATTCCACTCGGACTGGGCGCAGGCCTACATGGAAGAGGCCACGGCGGAAGCCATCCGCCTCGGCTGGCGCCACATCGATACGGCGCGCGCCTACGAAAACGAAGACGTCGTCGGCGAAGCGATCCGCAAATCGATCCAGGCGGGCCACATCGCCTCCGCCGACGAGCTGTTCATTACGGGCAAACTCTGGAACGGCCACATGGCCCCGAAGGACGTCGCGCCCGCGTGCGACGCCACCCTCAAGGCGCTGGGCGTTGACCAGATCGACATGTATCTGAACCACTGGCCGTGGCCGAACGTCCACACGCCGGGCTGCGCGGGCGAACACCGCAACCCCGATGCCGTCCCCTACATCCACGAAGCGTTCCTGGAAACCTGGGCCGAAATCGTGAAGCTGAAAAAAGCGGGCAAGGTGATCGACATCGGCACCTCGAACCACACCGAAGCGTGCATGAAGCTTTTGCTGCGCGACGTGGCCGAAGACGAGCGCCCGGTCTACAACCAGATGGAGATGCATCCGCTGTTCCAGCAGACCGAACTGCGCCGCTACTTCGAATCGGAAGGAATCGTCTGCGGCGGCTACATGTCGCTCGGCTCCCCCAACCGACCGGGCCGCGACACCTTCAAGGAGCACCGCGCCGACATGATGGACCCGACCGTGCAGGCGATTGCCGCCGAGCTGGGCGTTTCCCCGGCCAAGGTGGCGCTGGCCTGGGCGGCGCAACGCGAAAACAAGAGCGGCGGCTTCGTGGCCATGGCCACGCGCTCCGACTGGATCCGCGAAAACCTGAGCGTGGCGGTCGACGACCTGCTCACGCCGGAACAACTGCTGCGCCTCTGCGGCGACGGCACGCCGGAAAAACCCGGCATCGACGCCAACAACCGGTTGATCTGGGGCCAGGTTTTCCTCTGGCCGGAAGCCGACGGCGACTGGCGCATGCTGTGGAACGACAGCCAGGTGTTCGAAACCCGCGAAGGCTACGCCAAGTTCAAGGCTTCGTGGGAAGCCCACCACCAGGTGCAGCTCGAAACCACCTTCCGGGGCTAAGCCATGAAAGAAGTCGGAATGATCAATGGCCAGATCGATGCGGCCCTGACCCGTCAGGGCCACATGGATTTGATGATGGTGGTGGATGCGGGCTTCCCGTGTCCGGACCATGTCGAGCTGATCGACATCGCGCTGGCGGAAGGCGTACCGTCGATCCTCGACGTGCTGGCCGAACTGAAAAAGGTGCACTCGGTCGAAAAGATCGTGGTGGCGCAGGAAACCCGCGACCACAACCCGACCTATTTCGAGCAGGCCACCCAAGCGTTCGGCGAAGGCGTCGAGGTCGAAGTGATTCCGCACGCCGAACTCAAGGAGCGCAGCCACGGGGTGAAAACCATCGTCCGCACGGGCGATTTCACCGCGTGGGGCAACATGATGCTGGTCTCCGGTGCCGGGGACCGCTGGAAGCTTGAAATACAATAAGAGGTGAGATGATGAGACAAGCGATAATGACCCAGCCGGGCCACATTGAATTCAACGAAGTCGCCGAGCCCGTTGCGGGCCCGGGCGAAATCCTGCTGCGCGTCAAGAAGATCGGCGTCTGCGGCTCCGACATCCACGTATGGCACGGCCTGCACCCCTTCACCCCCTACCCGGTCGTACAGGGCCACGAATTCTCCGCCGTGGTCGAAGCCGTCGGCGAAGGCGTCACCAAGGTCAAGCCGGGCATGAAGGCCACCGCCGCGCCGCAGAAGGTGTGCGGCGTCTGCAACCCCTGCAAGCGCGGCGACTACCACATCTGCGACCAGCTCAAGGTGCGCGGCTTCCAGGCCCCGGGCTGCGCGCAGGATCTGTTCGTCGTCCCCGAAGAACGCATTGTCGCCTTCCCCGACTCGCTGAGCTTCGAACAGGGCGCGCTGATCGAGCCCGTCGCCGTCGCGGCCCATTCGACCGGCCGCGCACCGGAACTCGCCGGGAAGAACGTAGTCGTTTTCGGCGCCGGCACCATCGGCAACCTGGTGGCCCAGGCGGCCCGCTGCCGCGGCGCGAAAAAGGTGATGATTACCGACATCAGCGACTTCCGCCTGCAAAAGGCGACCGAGGCGAAGGTCGACGTCGTCTGCAACGTGAAGACGGAAAACTTCGCCGACAAGGCCAAGGCGGCATTTGGCGACGAAGGGTTCTCCGTGGCGTTTGAATGCGCCGGCGTGGAAGCCTCGCTGGACACCGCGGTGCAATGCATCCAGAAGGGCGGCGACATCGTCGTCGTCGGCGTCTACGGCGAAAAGCCACGCGTCGACATGTCGGTCGTGGGCGACCGCGAGCTGAGCCTGATCGGAACGCTGATGTATCGGCAGAACGACTACGAACAGGCGGTCGCGTGGATTGCGAGCGGCGACATGGTCACGGAACCGCTGGTAACCGGACACTTCCCGTTCGAGCAGTACAACGAGGCCTATCATTTCATTGAAAAGCAGTCCGACAGCACGCTGAAGGTCGTCATCGACCTCGATTAGCAGGAGGTTCGACAAAATGATTTAGGACAAAATAATTCGGTGCGGAGAGGCCGGATAAAATCATTTTGTCCCTAATTATTTTGTCGGACACATTCCTGAGGAGCTTATCGGCTACGGAATCGAAACAGAAAAGAAGTTTGAATAGAACCAGGGAGAAGGAGAGAGAACATGCCAGGGGAAGCCGGAATCACATTAATCGATACCATCATCATCATCGCGTATCTCGTCGGCATCGTCGCCGTCGGGATTTTCGCGGGCTACAAGAAAGACACTTCCTCCGAGGATTTCTTCCTGGGCGGGCGCTCGCTGAAGTGGCCGATCATCGGCACCGGGCTGTTCTGCGCGAACATTTCGACGATCCATCTGGTGGGACTGGCGTCGTCCGGCTACCAACATGGATTGGTGGTGGGCAACTTCGAATGGATGGCAGCGTTCTGCCTGATTCTGCTCGGCATGGTTTTCGCGCCGTTCTATTTCCGCAGCAAGATCAGCACGCTGCCGGAATATGTCGAGAAGCGCTATGGTTCGGGCGCGCGCTCGTTCCTCGCGGGCATCTTTATTATGTCGGCGCTGCTGGTGCATATCGGCATCAGCCTGTATGCGGGCGCCAAGGTGCTCGAAGCCTTCTTCGGCATCAACTATATCGTCTCCATCATCGGCATCTCCGTCATCACCGCGATCTATACGATTCTCGGCGGCCTCAAGGCCGTGATGATCACCGATGCCATCCAGGCCGTCCTGTTGCTGGGCGGCGCGGCGCTGCTGACCTGGTTCGGCATCCAGGCGCTGCCGGAAGCGGGCATCGATAGCTGGGCGGCGTTCAAGGCCGCCTGCAAACCCGACCAGCTCAGCATGATCCAGCCGATCATCGCGGAAGGCGCGCCGGGCAAGTTCGGCCTCAACGAATTTTCGTGGTACTCGATCCTCTTCGGCTATCCGGTGCTCGGCATCTGGTATTGGTGCACCGACCAAACCATCGTGCAGAAAATCCTTTCGGCCAAGACCGAGAAAGACGGGCGCGACGGCGCGATTTTCGCGGGCTATCTGAAAATCCTGCCGGTCTTCCTGATGGTGCTTCCGGGCGCGGTCGGCTATGTGCTGTTCAAGGATAAGATCGGCGACGACCCCGACTCCACGCTGATGGTCATGATGACCAACCTGTTGCCCGTCGGCATCCGCGGCCTGATGGCCGCCGGGCTGCTCGCGGCGCTGATGAGCACCATCGAAGCGGCGCTCAACTCCACCGCCACCATGGCGGCCGAAGATATTCTCAAGCGCATCCGGCCCAACACCCCCGACCGCCAGTTGGTCACGATCGGCCGCATCACGGCGGGCGTCGTGGTCGTGCTGGCGATGCTCTGGTCGACGCAGGGCGGCAAGTTCGGCAGCATCTTCGAGGCGATCAACAAAATCCCGATGGC
>NZ_JBFJYW010000003.1:0-31556 GCF_041622395.1 Pontiella sp.
ATAGCGAAGCGGCTCAATATTCGCGCGCTTGCGCCTCGCTTCCGAAAGAGAACGTTTTCAAAAGAGGAAGTGTGTATAGATAACTGCCGCGCAGCGGCTTACTTGAACCATCGCTTCTGCCCATCCTGTATTTGAGGGATGCCAAACGGCCGAGGGCGGCATGGCGGGCAAATAACCCGCAATTGCGTGTTGGCATCCCGCAATTTAGCGGGCTAACATACAGGGTAATTTAAATAACGTAACATAGGGGGATGTATGCTGGGGATCGCGGACCCATGGGTGGCACTGGCCTATTTGCTTTGCATAATCAGCGCACTGTTCTGCCTCATCTGGGGCATTCTCAAGTGGAACAAGGACGATCCGGATTCCGAACCCGAGGACGAAATCCGTCATTGGGCCGAAGAAGAAGATCGCGTTGAAGAAGAGCTTTAGGGGAACCCATGTCTATCTGGATGATTATCATTGTCGTTGCATATCTCTGCATCATCGCCTACCTCGGATTCCGGGGATTCAAATCGACTAAATCCGCCACCGACTACATGCTCGGCGGCCGCAAGGTCCATCCGTATGTGATGGCGATGTCCTACGGGGCCACCTTTATCAGCACCTCGGCCATCGTCGGCTTCGGCGGCGCGGCCGGGGTCTTCGGCATGGGACTGCTGTGGCTGACCTTCATGAACATTTTCATCGGCATCTTCATTGCCTTCTGGGTGTTCGGCGGGCGAACGCGGAAAATGGGGCTGCGCCTCGATGCGCACACCTTTCCGGAACTGCTGGGCCGGCGCTTCAAGTCCAAGTTCATCCAGGGCGCGTCGGCGGTGATCATTTTCCTGTTCATTCCGCTCTATGCCTCCGCCGTTTTGACGGGGGCCGTGAAATACATCACCTCCCAATTGGGCATGGATTACAACACGGCGCTGCTGGTGTTCTCCGTGATCATTGCCCTCTACGTCGTCATGGGGGGCATCAAGGGCGTCATGTATACCGACGCGCTGCAAGGCACCATCATGCTCTTCGGCATGATTGCCCTGCTGATCCTGACGTATGTCAAAATGGGCGGAATTAGCGGCGCGCACCAGGCGCTGACCGAAATGGCCGACCTGGTTCCGGCCAAACTGCAAGCCGATGGCCACCAAGGATGGACCTCGATGCCCCAGTTCGGCTCGCCATTGTGGTGGACGCTGGTCAGCACCATCATCATGGGGGTCGGCATCGGCGTGCTGGCCCAACCCCAGCTGGCCGTCCGCTACATGACCGTCAAGAGCGGCAAGGAACTCAACCGCGCCATCCCCATCGGCGGCGTCTTCATCATGATGATGACGGGCGTGGCCTTCATCGTCGGCTCGCTCTCCAACGTCCACTTCCAGCAAACCGTCGGCGCGGTATCGATCGTCGCCGCCAAGGGCGATGTGGAGGCCATCATCCCGATGTATCTGCAAAGCGCATTGCCGCAATGGTTCGGCATCCTGTTCATGCTGACGCTGATCTCGGCGGCCATGAGCACCCTCAGCAGCCAGTTCCATGTGATGGGCACCTCGCTGGGGCGCGACCTGGTCGAGGAATCGCTCGGGAAGAAGAAAGGCGGCAGCGGCATGTTGGCCACGCGCATCGGCGTGCTGGCGGGCATTCTGGTATCGGTCTACCTAAGCTACATCATGGAAATAAAATTCGGCAAGACGGGCACCGCCATCGTGGCGCGCGGGACGGCCATCTTTTTCGGTCTGTGCGCCTGCGCCTTCCTGCCGATGTATATCGGGGCGCTCTGGAGCCGCGGCATCACCAAGGCGGGCGCGATTGCCGGCCTGCTGAGCGGATCGCTCAGCAGCCTGTTCTGGATTTTTTTCGTGGAACAGAAAGCCGCAACGGCCCTCCTGCTCTGCAACACGCTTTTCGGTCGGCGCTCGCTGGCCATTTCCATGGTCGAGGGCCAGGAAGTGCTCGCCAAGACCGGGCCGTTTGTCTGGGCCTACGTCGATCCGCTCTTTATCGGTTTGCCGATCGCTCTTGTTGCAACCGTCGTCGTATCGCTCTTCACCAAGAAGATGGCCGCAGACCACCTGGACCGCTGCATGGGAACCAAACAACCGTAGGGGCGATCACGCCGGCGCGATTTAGACGGACGATATCGGAACAAAGTTTAAACGTTGCCGGAGAAATCCGGTCTATGTGCAGTGAGGGAATTCCCCCAGCTGGCGACACGGAGGTGCTAAACGACATAAGATGCCCATGTCCAGATTGTGTTAGCTCATGATCGACAGGCAAATGATGAACATAACGCTCGTGATGCCCAGCCGCCCCGGGACAGCAACCCGGGGTTTTTTGTTTCAATGCCCCGCTCGAATTACTTCTTTTTTTATCCAGACATTGAACGGAAATCCCTTAATGTGCATTCAATTGATTGTTTGATTAAGGAGTGCCATGTCTACGGGGTTCAAGGGAAAATTTCACCGGCAGAACATACTTTCGCGTTTTGCGAAGGATCTGGTGAGGCGGTCGCGCTCCCACTGCGAACTATGCGACACGAGCGGCGTTAAACTCGAGGTCTACGAACTTCCTCCGGTCGAAGAGGAACCGTATCCGGACGGGTGCATTTTCATTTGCGGGGAGTGCTTGAAACAGATCGATAACCCCAAAAAAATGGAACCCTCGACATGGCGCTGCCTGAACAATGCGCTGTGGTCGGAAGTGCCCGCCGTCCAAGTGATGTCGGTGCGGATGCTTCGCCGGTTGGCCGCCAAGGACGAGCATTGGGCCAGCGAACTGCTGGAACACGCCTACCTCGATCCGGAACTGGAAGCGTGGGCCGGCGCCGCCGAATAAACGCCCGCCGCCGGTCGCCGGAAACTAGAGCTCCTCGAAGATCCCCATAAAACGCCCCTGCAACCTTGAGCCGGAAATGCGCACGGCATCGAGCAGCAGTTTTTCTTCGTTGCGCCGGACCACGGTGCTGATCCAAGCCTCGGAGAGGCCGTCGCGGCTTTCGGCGATCAGCAGCAGGGAGTCGGACTCGGCTCCGCTGTCCACGCGCCGAACGGTGGCCTCGGCAATGTGGATGTAGGCGTAGCCGTTTCGCCCCGCCAGCAACTTCTTAAACGCCGCGATCACTTCGGCCTTTTCCATGGCCACGACCGGCACCACCTCCTGCAAGCCGTCGTCGCCGAACATGAAAAAGAGCTCGATATGGGTTCCCGCCAATAGGAATTGGCGGCGCGCCTCGTTGTTGAGCGCGCCGATCCACTCCTGAAGCGACCCTGCTTTGTCCTTTGGATTCCACTGAGGTTTGTCCATAGTCTTCCTTTCTCTGAGACATACGTTAGCGCACCGGACCGCGAAAATCGCTTCTTTTCCGAGGTATCCTCCGCTAATACTATTTTCTTTTAAACCGCTAGAGGTAAATTCATGCAGCGACTCAAGGACAAGAAAGCAGACCAACTTACCGTCAGGCGGTTCAACATGTCGGCCATTCTGAAACTCTTGCGCGAACGCGGCACGCTGGCCCGGGCCGATCTGGCGAAGGAACTTGGCATGACCCGCAACACCGCCTCGAATATCGTGGCCGACTTGCTGCAGGCCAAACTGGTGGTCGAAACCGAATTCCGTCGCGAAGGCGCCGGGCGCCCGGGCTTGCTGCTGGAACTGGCGCACGACGGCGGATTCGCCATCGGCGCCGAAATCGACATTAGCCGCATCATCGTGGAGGTGGTCGATTTCCGCGGCAAAATGCTGTGGGAGGAATCGGCCAAATCCGGGCCGCACCTTTCCCAGTCGGAGATCCTTTCCCGGGCCGAAACGCTGGTACAAAGCGCCCTCGACTGGGGCACGGGCGAAGGCCTGAGGCCGCTCGGCATCGGGCTGGGCCTGGCGGGCTTGGTGGATTCGGAAAACGGCATCCTGACCTATGCGCCCACGCTGGGCTGGAAAGACGTACCCTTCCAGCGGCTCTGGGGGGAACGGTTCGCCGTGCCAGTCCACATCGATAACGAGGCGAACACCTCGGCGCTCGGCTATCACACCTACGCCGACCGCTCGAAGGCCCGCAACCTGGCCTACCTCAGCATCGGGGTCGGCATGGCGGCAGGACTGATGCTCGACGGGCACCCGTTCCACGGCAGCCGCGGCTTTGCCGGACAGGCCGGCCACATGAAAATCCGGACGGATGGAGAACCTTGCACCTGCGGCGACCATGGATGCTGGGTGACGGAAGTCGGCCTGCCCGCCCTCGCCCGCAAAACGGGGGTCGCGGAAATCGACATCGATAAAACGGCGGAGGCGCTGCGCCTAAAAGACCCGACGGTGTGCGCAACGGTCGACGAAATGGCGGAAATGCTCGGACTCGGCATCGCCAATTTGGTGAATCTCTTCAACCTCGATACCGTGGTACTCGGCGGCGCCATGCGCCCGATCCTGTCGCACATGCTCAACGAGACGAGGCGAACCGTCGATCAGCGTGCACTGAGCCATCCGCGGGCCAACGTAAAGATCAAGGTCTCCGGACGGGACGACGACGGCGTGTTCGGCGCGGCCTGCCTCGTGCTGGATTCGATCATGAACGATCCGGTTAAACTGGTTCGGTCTTTGTAGGCTTCTCGTCCTTGGATCCGGCTTTGGCCACCGGCGGTTTTCCCGCCGAGGGTTCGGGCTCCGTTGCAACCTGGTGCAGATCGTCCTGGACTTCGCGGAGCTCGCGTTCGAGGTCTTCCTTGCCCTTCTTGAACTCCCCGAGGCTGCGCCCGAGCGAGCGCGAGAGCTCCGGCAGTTTTTTGGCCCCGAACAGCAAGAGGATGATCACAAGAATGATGATGATTTCCGACCCGCCGGGCATTCCGATCGCCAGGGTATTCATAGAGTTCTCCCGTTCATATCCATCGGTACATCAACCGCAGGCGGCGGGGGAAGATAGAGCAGGAACACCTGGGTATCCGCGCCACCTTGAACCGCGCGAATTTCGAGTTCCTCCACGCCCAACGTCGCCAGCATGCGAAACGATTGCTTTGCCATCTCCACCTTGCCCATCGACCACCCGGCCTCGCCAAGGGCTTCGCTGAAACGCATGCGCACCGAGGCCAGCCCCAACGAGCTATTCATCCCGGCGGCGACCAGCCGGGTTTCCGGAATGCGTCCATGCTGATGCAATTCGAAATCCTCCATCAGCAAGAACTCGGGAAACAACAGCACCTCGGGGCGGAATCCCGCTTCGAGGAAGGTCATGGATTTGGTGGGGTCGACGATCGGCGGACCGGATTCGTTCTTCGACGCACAACCGGCGCACAACGCCACGGCAAGGAGGGTTGGCAGGTAACGCACTATCTCAGCTCCCGGATTCGTGAGTAGGGGTTTTCGTTTTCCTCGAGCGCGCGAATGAGTTCGCCCACGAGTTCGGAGAGGGGCTCGGCGGCTTCTTCGAGGAAGCGGCTCGCCCAGCGGCTTTCTTCGAGATCCGTCTGGATCCGCTTGGCGCGGTTGAGCAACGAGGATCGGATATAGCCGTCGAGCATCTCGGCCTTGGTGGTGGAGCGCCTGCCGAAATTCTGGCTCATGTCTTCAAGATCCCGACTGGAAACATCCATGTCGTTGACCTTGGCCACGAACTCTTCGTAATTGCGCTTGAATGCCTTGACCAGCATGGTTGCCTCGGCCTCGGTTTTGGGCGATTGGAACGTGTAGGGCGGCTTGCTGCGGTTGTTGCTGGAAGTATAGTCGGACATGATCCGTTTGGCGGACTCTTCGTAGTCGTCGTCCCCGTTCCAGTACATGACGAGGGTATTAAGGATTTCCAGATAGTTTTTCGTATCGGTCAAGCGGTAGGTCTGCTCCAGATAAGCGCGTAAATCCGCCGCCACCCAATCGTCGGACGGGATGCGGACCCCGTAGCGGCGCGCCTTGCCGAAGCGGGTCCCTTTGAAGATATTCTTGCTCTCCTTGTCGCCCTGGAATTTGAGCGCGTAGGTCACATAGGTCGCGACGCCGAGCACGCGGCCCTTGGTGTCAAGGATCGGGCTACCGCTGTTGCCGGGGACGATGGCGGCGTTGACTTCGATATCTGCGGGTCCGACGCCGAGCACCTCGCCCTTGAGCTCGGTGGCCACGTTGCCGCCCGCGCTGTTGCCGTAGACCACGATCTTGTCGCCGATGCCCGGCGCATCCGGCGCGAGCTGCAGAACCGTCAGTCCCTTTGCCTGGCCGGCCTTCAGACCGAACCGGACCAGATCGCGGGTTTTACAGAACTCGAACGAGTCGAATTCGAGCAATCCGCCGTGCATGGCCCGCAACGCCAGCTTGGTGGCCCCGAGGAAATTGTGCTGGTTGCTGATGATGTAGATCTTGCCGTCCACCGAGGCGACGAAGGCGGAACCGGCCGCTTCCCCCGTCTCCACGAAGACGATCGAACGATCGATATCCGAAAACGAGACGTTTTCGATCTGCGGCGCCTTTTGTTGCGGGACCGCCGCGGCCTTCTCCGGTTGCAAAAGCATCGCGCTGTCGGGATCCATGAAAATCGCCCGGCCGTTCTCGTAGACGAGCGTCGACGCGGTTGCCGTGGCAACGGCCGTCAAGGCCTGATGCACATTCATCCCTTCCATATTGATGGTGATGCGCATGGCCGAAGAGGCGTCCATGCGCATCTCCACCAGAAAAGCGCCCAGTTCGGGATCGCCCGTTTGCCGGACCACCCTTTCCAGTCGATCCGTAACATATTTTGCCGGGATGCGGACAAATTCCTGCGTCGGCGCCTGCAGCTGGCCGAGCTTTTCTTCCAGATCACCCATGGCCCACGCCGCAAGCGATAACAAAATCACCATCAATGGTTTCTTCATGCAACCCCCGGAAAATTGATTCCTTTGGAAATGACTGAACACGCTATGCGATTCCGCCCCCCGACACAAGAACTAGAACCCTTCCGAAAACCGGCAACATGGATCAGTTCAGCCGCAGGCTTTCGACGGTCTGGCGCACCTTGGCCTTCATTTCGTCGCGGAATTCCATTTTGCCAAAGCCCTCGATCCAGAAAACCTCGCGGAGTTTGCCGACGACAAAATATCCCTCGTAGGCCAACGGGACGGCGTTTTTTCGGAAATAGGGCCGGCACTCGCCGCTCACGTGCATGGCCCGCTGTCCGTTCAGGTCGATAATCTCGCTGAAGGCCTCCGTGTCGTTGATTGCAACCTTCTTGTGGTTGGCCAGCTTCTGGAGAAAATACTGCATCTGCACGGAGGTGATGCTCGCCCATCCGCCGGTCAGCCCGTACGAGTCGGACATGAAGCCGATGGCATAATCATCCCCGGATTCGAAAAGGAACCGTTCGGCGTAGACAATATACCATCCGGCCGAGGCGCGACGGTCTTCCTCGGCATACCAGCGTTGGAAATCGGAAACATGGGCGGAATCCAGATCGACCGTCTCCGGATTGAAGATCGTCATGCCGTCCGGCGCCTGCACCGAATATCCGTTCCACCCCACCGTCGGGTTGCTGATCGCACGGTTCGAAACGACGGCGGGGCGATAGGAAGAGCATCCCCCGACGAAAGCCGGCAAGAGCAGGCAGGCCCCCCAATAAAAACCTTTCAACTTCGGGCTCATGCAGCCAACGCAGCCATGGGAGCGGACGGTTCCGCCGGCCAAGTCAAATCGCCGGCAGAACAGACGCGATTCACTCCGCCTTTTTGGCCTTGATCCAAACGGTTTGCTTGCGGTAGGAGGGCTCGGCATCGATCTGGAAACAGATTTGCTCGATGATGTCCATGACGGAGTCGTCCTGCGTGTTGATGCTGACCTTGAGATCCTTGTCTACATCCCGTGCGCAAACGATCGTTGTGCCGGAAAGGTGGGTCAGCATGGTGAAGGCATCCTTTGCGGAAAGATCCTGCATCCGCACCGGAACCCCCGTCGTGCTGAGCTCCTCGATATACTTGGCATCCGCCGACTGGTCGATCTCCAGCCGATAGGTGGTCTCCCCCATCTTGAAGCATGCCCCGTTGGTGAGCACGGTTGACGTCGAGATTTCCCCGGTTTCCACATCGACCAGCTTGGCTGAATCGCTCTGGGCGACGCATACGGTTGAGATTGAAATAACGGCGAACGCGGCAATGCATATCTTTCTCATGGGTGGCTCCTGACTGGCTTCGGATTTAGTCGGATAAGCTATGTTTTATGGGCGCCAAGCGCAAGAAACACCGTCATGAATATTTCAGGCAACGCACTTGTTCCGCTAAAAGGCTGGCAACGGGAAAGCCGGCGCGCTATATAGTACCGTTTTAGTGAGGTATCGATGACCCAGGATATAGTGAAACTTGACGAGGAATACCGGACCGGCGACACCCAGTACCGGATGATTGGAGGCGAGGCGGGTTGCCATCGGCTCGCAAACGACTTCTACGACGTGATGGAAAAACTCCCGCAAGCGCGGAAAATTCTGTTCATGCATCCGAGCGACTTAACCGAATCGCGCGAAAAGCTGGGGCTTTTTCTTTGCGACTACTTAAATGGCCCGCCGAAATATGAGGAAAAATATGGCCCCGTGCGTCTCGGACAGTCGCATGGCCACCTCGCGATCACCTCGGCCGACCGCGATGCGTGGTTGCTCTGCATGGAAAAGGCGCTGGAAATGAAGGACGTTCCGCAAGCGTTCCGGGACTTCATGATGAAGCGCTTCGCCGTCCCCGCCGAGCGCGTGCGCAACCGGCCCTGATCGTCAGCGTACCGGCGGCGGGCTTTTCCGAAGCCCCATGGCGAGCAGGATTCCGCCAACACCCCCGCAGATCCCCGCAACAATGATCGACAGCAGCACGTTGGCGAAAAGGTTCGGGCTGACGGGGCGGCGGTCCGGCTCGGCGATATCGATGAGTTCAACCGGGGTGCGCGGAATCTCGAGGGAGATGATTTCCTCGCGGTGCTTCGCCGCCAACTGGGCACAAACGAGCTGTTCCGCTTCGAGAGCGGCCGAGGCCGCGCGCCGCGCCTCTTCTTCCGTGGAGCCACCAACCTGTTCTTCCGCCGCTTCGACGCGAGCAAGCTGTTTTTTCATGGCCGCCCCGATGGCATCCACTTTTTTGCGCGACTCATTCAGCGCGAGATTCAGCCGCGAATCCCGGTAGACCTCGGCAAGTTCGTTGGCGATTTCGGCGGCTTCGTCGGGATTGTCGCGCCGGACGGAGACGCAAAGCAACGAGGTATCGCGCACGGTGTATACGCTCACGCTGTTGAGGAGAATTCGATAAGCCACCTCACGCGGGAGCCGATCTCCGGCGCGGCCCCATTGCTGCTGGAGGTTCAGCCGGTTGATCACCTCATAAAGGATCGGCTTGGAACTCAGCACCTCGATCTGTGTTCGGGTGAAGGTTTCCGACGCCAGGCTGCAATGCGGACAGGGATTCGGGCATTCGACGGCCGCGTCCCCGGGCTCCACGGAAAGACGCACCGACGATTCATACAGATTGGGAAGCATCAGCGTGTACACCGTTGCCGCCAGCACAATCACCGGCATGGCAGCAATGAGACATCCCCCGAATATGGCCAACGTTTTTTTCATCGATCCCCCTACCGGCACTTCATCCCATTCGATCGCGGCCCGCCAACCCCGTCAGAATCGCCCCCGAAAGTTCGGCCACGTTGATGGGTTTCGTGATGTATCCATCCATCCCCACTTCCAGGCAACGCTCCCGGTCGCCGCTGAGGGCATGGGCGGTCATCGCAATAATCGGCATCCGGGATGCCCCTTGCGCCGCTTCATATGCGCGGATCGCTTTCGTTGTTTCAAAACCATCCATCTTGGGCATCTGGACATCCATCAGAATGAGATCGTAGCGGGAGCTTTCCAGCATTCCGACCACATCGGAACCATCGCGCACGGCATCGGCCGAACATCCCATTTTTTTCAGGGTTCGCACGGCGACGGTCTGGTTCACGATATTGTCCTCAACCACGAGAATCCGGACCTCGCACCCCATCGCCTCGATTTTTTCGCGCGCCGCCTGCAACGACATGACGGTCGAATTCGCATCCTCCTCGCACGCTTTATGGGTGCCGTTGCGGTCAAACGCGAATGCGGTTTGAACAACGGTGCTCTTCTGCAGATCGACCGGAATCTCGAACCAGAAAACCGATCCCATTCCGGCGGTGCTTTCGACCCCGATTTCGCCCCCCATGATTTCGACCAGCTGCTTGCAAATGGCCAATCCCAGCCCGGTGCCGCCATACTTCCGCGAGGTGGACGCATCTTGCTGATGGAAGGCGCCGAAAATGTGCGGCAACAACTCCCTCTCGACCCCGATCCCCGTATCCCTGACCTCGAAGCGGATATGCAGATGGGTGTTTTGTTTTTTGGATACCGCCACATCGATCGCAACCGAGCCGGCCGCGGTGAATTTGACGGCGTTTCCAACGAGATTGGCCAGGATCTGCCGCAAGCGGCTCACGTCGCCGCACAGCTGGGCCGGTACGAGCGGATCCACATTCACCTCGAAGGCGATGCCCTTTCGCTGCGCTTGAAGACTGAAGATCGCCTGGAGATCGCCCAGTACATTCTTCAGATCGAAATCCATCACCTCGATTTCCATGTGCCCGGCCTCGATCTTGGAAAAATCGAGGATGTCGTTGACGATCGCGAGCAGCGCCTTGCCGCTGCGCTGCACCGTCGCGGCGAGCTCGAGTTGCTCGTCTTCCAACCCGGAATCGAGCAACAGATTGGTAACCCCGATGATCCCGTTCATGGGCGTGCGGATTTCATGGCTCATGTTGGCCAGGAATTCGCTTTTGGCGATATTGGCGGACTGCGCCTCGACCGCCAGACGGTTTGCGCGCCCAATGGCCTCCTGCAGCTGTTCGTTGGCCACCTGCAACTCTCCGCGGGCCTCCTCCGTATCCTCGTTCATGCTGACGAGCATCGCGATATTGGCGTCGCGGTCGCGCAGGCGATCCTCCCGGACACTTTCCGCCTTAACGCGCAGTTCCCGCTCGCGGTCCAGCTTGATCGACTGCTCCTCGAAGCGTTGCTTGAGCCGATGGTTTTTCAGCAAAACCCAACCCAATGCCATTAGCAACAAGCCTACGACGACGGGCCACAGCCACGCTGAGTCGAGCGCGCCCTCCGCCATAGCTGCGAATATCGGCAATATCTGCATTTTCCCTTCGCATCGGGGTCTTGGCCCGAGCAGGCGAACTATGTCAAATACAGCTCGACCGTGCGATCTATTCTTTGAAGAACGCGTTCGCGGCCGAGCACTTCCATCGTCGGGAACAGCTCCGGGCCGGACTGGATGCCGGATACGGCCAGGCGAACGGGGGCCATTACCGCGCCGAAACCAAGCCCCGACTCCTCGACGAAGTCATGCAATGCCTGGTCGGTGGAGGCTTCGTCGAAGGTTGCCAGCAACTCGAAGATGGCCTTCACCTTGGCCAACGTGTCGGCCACGCCATCCTTTTGGAGCTTCTTGCGGACCGCCTTTTCGTCGTACTCGAAATCGTCGGAGAAGAAATAGCCCACCATCGGCGCGATGTCCGCCACGGTTTTGACGCGCTCGCGGATCAGGCCAAAGACCTTTTGGGCATAGGCCGGATCCGCATCGATCCCCGCCTTGCGCAACTCGGCCGAGGCCATCGCCTCAAACTCGGCCGCCGGCAGCTTCTGCATGTATTCGCCGTTCATCCAGGTCAGCTTTTTCAAATCGACCTGGGCGGCGGAAGACTGGCAACGCGCCAGCGTAAAGGCCTCCACCATCTCCTCGCGGGTCATGATCTCGCGGTCGTCGCCCGGCGACCAGCCGAGCAGCGCCAGATAGTTGAACAGCGCATCGGGCAGGAACCCCTTCTCGCGGAAATCGCCGACGAACGCATCGCCGTCGCGCTTGGAATAGGGTTTGCCCTGCGCGTTCACGATCATCGGCAGGTGGGCGAAGTTGGGCACGTCGGCCCCGAGCGCCTGGTAGAGCGCAATGTGGCGGAAGGTGTTTTCAACGTGGTCGTCGCCACGGATCACGTGGGTGATGCCCTGCTCGATGTCGTCGAGCACGTTGGCCAGATGGAACACCGGGGTTCCGTTGGACCGGACAATCACAAAGTCCTGCATGTTCGCGGCCGCCTTGCTCAGCGGCCCCTTGATGCCGTCGACGAACGAACTGTCGGTGCCCGGCATACGGAAGATCACGCACTCGCCCTGCCCGGTTCCGCCCTTGTCTTCCTTGTAGGCCAGTCCCTTGGAGAGCAGCATCTCCGCGGCATCGAGATGCGCCTGCTGGCGGGTGGTTTGGTAGAGGTGTTCGCCATCGACGTCCAACCCGAGCCAGTCCATCGCATCGAGCAACGTCTGAATGGCCTCCGGCGTGGAACGCTCGATGTCGGTATCTTCGACGCGAAGCAGGAATTCGCCGCCCATGTGGCGGGCGAACAGCCAGTTATAGATCGCGGCGCGCATATTGCCAATGTGGACATTGCCGGTTGGGCTCGGTGCAAAACGGGTACGTACTTTCATCTCAAATCTCCACTGAACGCGACGCGTGACCCCCGAGGCGCGAATCGGTTCACGCATCACGGATCAATCGTCACTCTGTCATTGCCCAAACACAAAACGTTGGGCATGTTTGCAACTCAATTTCTAAAACCGCGGAGACTACCCATGAGAGCACACGATGTAAAAGAAATCCTGATTGATAAAGACACCATCGCCGAACGGGTCGATACGCTGGTCGACGAGATCATCAATGCCGGCCAACCCGAGCATCTGGTAGTCATCGGGATCCTCAAGGGTAGCTTCATGTTTTTCGCCGACCTGATGCGCAGCTTCTATCGGCACGACGCCCACCCGCATATCGACTTCATGACGCTCTCGAGCTATGGCGCCGGCACCGTCTCCTCCGGATCGGTCCAGATCATCCACGACATCCGCGAAAACCTCACCGATGCCAATGTGTTGCTGGTCGACGACATCCTGGATAGCGGCCGCACGCTGGCCTTTACCAAAGAGCTGATGTTCCGGCGCGGCGCGAAAACCGTCCACACCTGCGTCCTGCTCGACAAAAAGGCGAACCGCGCCGTCGAACTGGAGGCCGACTTCAAGGGATTCGAGATCGACGACCTGTTCGTGGTCGGCTATGGCCTCGACTACGACAACAAATACCGGGAACTGCCCCACATCGCCAAAGTCAACTTCCTTTAGAGGCCTGCCATGAAAACGATCCTGATGCTATCGCTCGTCGCGTTCGCCCTGTGCGCCGACGCCGGCCGGGTCTATTTCGGAACCGGCAACGGGAACGGAATCTACTTCGCCGACTTCGACGAGGAGACCGGAGAGTTAACGCAACCGCAGCTGGCCATTGAATTGGGCCGACCGGGCTTTTTGGCCATCCACCCCAACAAGCAGTATCTTTATTCCACCGCCTTTGGCGGCACCCTGGGCCGCCAAGGCGGCGTGGCCGCCATGAAAATTGCACCCGAAGGCCGGCTCGACCTGCTCAACATGCAGGCGACGGAAGGCAAGGGCAACTGCCACGTGAGCCTCGACCAAACGGGGCAGCTCCTCACGACCGCGTATTACGGCAGCGGCAGCGTCGCCTCCTTCGGCATCTTGGCCGACGGCTCCGTCTCCGAAGCCAAATCCTATTTCGCCCATTCCGGTTCCGGCACGCATCCCAAGCGGCAAAACAAAGCCTACGCGCACTCGGTCGTCATGAATCCGGCGAACACCCACGCCTACGCCGCCGATCTCGGCATCGACAAGATCATGATCTATCGCATCGAACCGAAGGCCGGCACCCTGACCCCCGCCGGCGAGGCGATCGTCCCCGGCGGCGGCATGGGCCCGCGCCACATGAAATGGAGCCGGGAGGGTTCCATCCTCTACGTGCTCAACGAACTCGACCTCAGCGTCTCCGTCTTCAAGGCGGTCGCCCAGGGGAAGCTCGAATTCGTCAAAACCGTCCCGACCCTCCCCGAGGGCGCGGATAAAACGCAGATGACCTGCGCCGAAATCCGCATCCACCCCAACGGTAAATTCATCTATGCCTCCAACCGCGACCTCTCCCAACAGGGCCGCGACTCCATCACCCTCTTCTCTCGCTTCGAAGACGGCTTCAAGCGGATCGAAAGCACTCCTGCGCAAGTTTGGGTGCCGCGCAATTTCAACCTCGCCCCCTCCGGCAAATGGATGCTTGTCGCCGGCCAGCGCTCCAACGACATCGCCATTTTCCAGGTGAACCCGGAAACCGGCAAACTGACGTTCAGCGGCACAACGGTTCCGCTCGCAGGCGCACCGATCTGCATCGAGTTCCTCTAACAAACCCCGACCGCTCCATTTCAAACGGCACCATGAACCTCGTCTACAACGCATCCGCCGGAACAGGAAAAACCTACCAGGTAACCGGACTTTACGAAAAGCTGGTGCTCGAGGAAGGAATCGACCCGCGCGAGATCCTGCTGATGACCTTCACCGACAATGCCGCCGCCGAGCTGCGCATGCGCGTTTCCCATCGGCTCATGAAGGCCCGGCGAGACGGCGAGGCGGCGGGCGATTTCGAGCTGGCCGAGCGCGCCACGTCGGCCATGGCCCGCCTGCCTTCGGCCCCGATTGGAACCATCCACTCCTTCTGCACCCGCCTGCTGCGCGAACATGCGCTCGAGGCGGGGCTCTCGCCGGGGTTTTCGGTTTTAATCGGCGACGAACGCGACGAACTGCTCAACCGAATCTGCAGGGAGGAGTTGCTCAAACAGCTCGATTCCGATCCGGACTTCAGGACCTTTTGCGGCGGTACGCAGGTGATCGGCTCCGGAAAGGGATTCGGCTCGAGCGTTACGGAAACCGCCCCCGACCTCATCGGGCAGGCGGGCAGCCTCGGCATCTCGCTCGAAAACGCCGCCGGCATCTTGCCGGAACCCAAACCGGCCGCAACGATTCAGGATTTCTCCGCCATCCTCACCCGCCTGCGCGAACTGCCCAAACGCACCGCCGATGCGCAACGGGTGCTCGATGCATTGGAAGCCCTACTGCCCGAATGCGGCAACATCGAAGCCCTGGTCGAAAGGCTTAACGCCGCCGGACTCAAGAAGTTCGGCCGCGGAAAAGGGCAAAAGCCCATCTCGGACGATTTTTCGGAACGGCTCGAAGCCGCGGATGTCGCCATCAAATACAAGCAGCGTTATCCGGCGGCGCTGGCATTCGCCCGCTATATCCAGACCGTGGCCACCCGTTTCCGGCAGCGCAAACATGAAATGGACGCGGTCGATTTCGACGACCAGTTGCACATGGCCGCCGAGCTCTTGCAAACGGGCAAAGCCAAGCCGGATTTCAAATACGTGATCGTCGACGAGGTGCAAGACACCTCCCGCATCCAATGCGACCTGATCAAGGCGTTGTGGTCCGGCGAAACCAGCCTCGTCATCTGCGGCGACAAAAAGCAGAGCATCTACACCTGGCGCGGCGCCGACCCTCAGGTGATGCCCGACCTCGAGGCCGCCATCCTTGCAACCGAAAACGGCGATTGCGAAAACCTGCAAACCAGCTACCGCTCCAAGGCGCCGATCCTTGACGTGGTCAACGCGCTCTTCTCCGCCGTCTACGGCAACGAAGACTATGCCGACGGCGACCGGTTGCTGGCCAACCCCGATTTCGAAACCGAAGGCGAAAAGGCCTGCGTCGAGTTCCTTGAAGACGACGGTTGCGCCGAGCTTTCCAAGCGCGAAAAGGTGGAGGCCGAAATGGCGGCCGTTGCAAACCGGATCCATTTGCTGGTGAACGGGACTCCCGACTGGAAACCCGCCTACCGGCATTCGGACGGCTTCGAGCCGACCGGCAACGGCAACGAATACCGCTATTCCGACATCCTCATCCTGTTGCGCCGCACCACGCACCAGTCGGTGCTGGAGCAGGCCCTCCGGCACGCGGGCGTTCCCTACACCCTCGGCGGAAAGGGGCGCGGGCTCTTTACCCGGCAGGAAACACGCGATGTTTCGCTGTTCCTCAACATCGTCACGAATCCGATGGACGCCTATTCGCTCATCGGGTTCCTGCGCTCCCCCTGGGTGGGTCTCTCCGACGAGACCCTCGCCGAACTCGCCTGGAACGGCGACGATTTCTCGATCGACCACCTGATGGCGCAGTTTGCCCCCGAAAGAACCGCTGGAACGCAACCGCTCACGATCGTGAACCGTTCCGTTCCAGCGGCGCGGCCGGTTGTTCGGCGCTACCGCGAACGGCTCGGCGACAAGCTGGCCTCGGAGCTGGTGCGGATGCTGATCGAGGAGACGGGCTACGACGCGCTACTGGCCGGATTGCCGCGCGGCACCCAGCGGCTCGCCAACCTCCGGAAAGTGCTCGACTGGCTGCGGGAGACGGAACGCGGCGCCCAAACCACGCCCGCTGCGGTCGCGCGCAAGCTGGCGCAACAGATTGCCAATCCGCCGCCGGTACCCGAAGCCGCCCTGCTCGACCCGGCCCAGAACGCCGTCACCCTCATGACCGTGCATGGCTCGAAGGGCTTGACCAAGCGGGTGGTCATGGTGCCGGACATCAGCTCGAGCCCCAATGCCGATCGGGGATTTGCCCGGGTCTTTTTCGATGCGGACCATCATCCCAGACTCGGCGTCAAGGTGTCCGCGCCGGACAAGAACCAGGCCGCGTCGCCGGGCTTTGCCGAAGCCAATGAACGGGCCAAGGAGGTGCGCGCCCACGAGCTGAACAACCTCTTTTATGTCGCCATGACGCGCGCACGCGACCTGGTCGTCGTTTCGGCCACGAAGGGAAAGACCGCCGCCGGCTGGCTGAAACAACTCGAACCCCTGATCGGAACGCGTATTCCGGCCATCCCCTACTCCGCCTTGGCCGACGCCGTGGAACGTCCGGAACAAGCCCCCGCGCCCATCCCGACCGCGGAGCAGCTGGCCGTTGCGCTGGAATCGCTCGCCCCCGCCCCGGCGAAGCCCACGCTGAAACGGCTTCCGGCCACCCGCCTCGCCAAGGAAATGGACGAACTCGAACCCGATGAAACGCAGGAGCCGACGTCCTTCAAAAGCATGGATAACGCCGCTGCACTCGGCTCGCTGGGACACGCCGTTTTGGAACAACTGGCGCTGAACCACTGGACGGGGTCGGTGGACGATTGGCTGGAAATCCTCCGCGACGGGTTCGGCGCTTCGAAAACCGAAGCCGCGAAGATGGCGCCGCGAATCGAGCAAACCCGTGCGCTGATGACCGGTCTGACCGGATTGGTGAAGGAGCTGCATCCCGAGTTTCCCTTTGTTCTGCTCGAAGGCGACACCCTGATCGACGGCACCATCGACCTGCTCTGCGGCACCCCGGACGGCTTCGCCATCTTCGACTACAAGTTTACCGAAGCCGACGATGCGACGGTCGCCGCGCAGTACCGGGCCCAGATGGAAATCTACCGCAAGGCCGCCGAAAAGAAATTCCCGCGAGCCGAAAGCGCCGATATCCAGCTCGTGGTCGTCTCCACCTCCGGAGCACGCAGCATTCCCATCGTTTTTTAATACCCACGCCCTTGCAGTCGGCGCGCATTTCAGCCTACATTTTGGAGCATGAGTGCTATCGATACCTTGGTCATCATCCCGACCTACAACGAAAAAGAAAATATCAACAAGATGACCGCCGCCGTGCTGGACGCCTCCCCGGACGTCGACATTCTTTTTGTGGACGACAACTCCCCCGACGGCACGGGCCAGATGGCCGATGCCCTCGCCGAAAAAACCGATCGGGTGCATGTGCTGCACCGCACGACGAAGGATGGACTGGGCCGGGCCTACATTGCCGGGTTCAAGTGGGCGCTCGCGCGGGATTATCAATTCGTTATGGAAATGGACTGCGACTTTTCGCACGACCCCAAAGAAATCCCGAACTTCCGCACGAAGATCACGGAAGGCTACGATCTGGTTCTCGGCTCCCGCTATGTCGATGGCATCCGCGTACTGAACTGGCCCATGCACCGGTTGCTGCTCAGTCGCGGCGCGGGCGTCTATGTCCAGCTCATCACGGGCATGCCCTTCAGCGATCCGACCGGCGGCTTCAAATGTTTCCGGCGCGAATTGCTGGAGGCCTACCACTACGAAGATGTCCGTGCCAACGGCTATGGTTTCCAGATCGAGATGACCCACCGCGCCTGGATCCGCGGCTTCAAGGTCGGCGAAGTTCCGATCACCTTCGAAGACCGGCAGGAAGGCACGTCGAAAATGAGCGGCAACATTATCACCGAAGCGCTTTGGGTCGTATGGACCCTCGCCGTGCGCAACGGTTTCCGCCGCAAGCCTAGACCGAAGGCCTAGGGACCTTCCCCGGGGCAGCGGTGCCCGGGCGGGAAGGGCTTCCATCTTGCGCGGGCGCGTCCGAACCCCCGCCCGTGCTTCGTCTTTTTTTTGTTTGGAGATCCATGATGCTGTACAGGGTGCTACTAGCCGGACTACTGCTCGCCACGGCCAGTTTGGCCGACGGGGTTCGGGACATTGTCGAAAGGAGCATGTCCGGCCTGCGCACGGCGGCTTCGGACGAGCCCTATTCCCGCACCATCAAACGCATGTACTTGGGATTCGATCCGTCCGGTCACGTCAAGACGGGAATCGCCTATCGCGAAATCGACTGCTTCGAAATCATCACGGGCGTCGTGGTGGTCGACAAAACCCCGGAAGGCTACGTACTTCGGGAAGCGTTCTTCCCGGACGTCGAAAAGATCAAGAACGAGAAGGATCGCAAGCAAGTGCTGGCCGTCCTGCAAAAATTCAAGAACGTCCCCTTCGATCCCCATGCCGAAAAGTCGGCGGTCGATGTGCTCACCGGGGCAACGCGCTACGGCATCCAGATGTCGGGCTATCTCAACTATATGGCGCGGCACGTGGCTCTCGAGATGGAACAGCCCCCGCAGTGGGCGAAAGCAGACGGATCCCGCATGCCCCGGGACACGGACAGATGAGCAGCCTCGCCTACATGCTTGGGCGCAAATCGGCCCCGCTCTTTCTGAAAGCCAACTGGGTGGTAAAATCGCTGGCCGGCACCGAATCCGAAAAGATCGAAGCCGAGTTCCAGATGGGCTATCTGCTGGCGCAGGTCTATGAGGAGAAAACCAAGTGCATCTCCAACAACCGGCTGTCCGAAATCGCCGGCGGACTGACGGCGCATCTGCGCAACAAGGAACGCCAGCACCGCTTTCAACTCGACCGGTCCGGCGAACTGAACGCCTGCGCCATTCCCGGCGGCTTCATCTATATCTCGGAAAAGTTGTTCGACCGCTGCGGCGAGGATGTCGATGCGATTGCTTTCGTGCTCGCGCATGAGATCGCCCACGGCATCCACGGCGATGCCAATACGCGCTTTTTGACCAAGGCGGTGATCAACGGATTGCTGCGGTTTCCCGCCCGCGGCATCGCGCCCCCCGTACAGCGTTTGCTCGCCACCCTCGTTCAGCAGGGCTATTCGCGGGAACAGGAATTCCGGGCCGACCGCTTTGCCGTTGCTCTCGTGAAGGCGTCGGGCTTCGACCCGCACGGCGGGTGCCGGTTGTTTTCGATGCTCGCGGAACGCGAGGGAGGCGCCCCATCAACGATCGGCGCCTACTTTACCACGCACCCGTCGATGGCCGACCGCATTGCGCGGATCGAGAAACGGATCGGGGAGCTGGCTTAGCCGCGGCCGCCGGACGGGTCTACAATCTCGCGCCGCAATACTTGCAATGCCGGGCATCGGCGTCGTGATCTCGATGCCCGCAGGTATTGCACGTGCGTCCATCGCGCTCCTGCGCGGCCGACAGCCCCAGCTCGGCGGTGATGATGCCGGAGGGCACCGCGATGATACTGTAGCCGATGATCATGATGCAGGCCGCCAGCGTCTGCCCCAAGGGCGTGTGCGGGGAGATGTCGCCGTAGCCGACGGTGGTGAGCGTGACGATCGCCCAGTAGACCGACTGCGGAATGCTGGTGAACCCATTGGCCTCGCCTTCGATGACATACATCAGGGAACCGATGATCACGACGATCGTCATGACGGTTACGAGGAAAATGCCGATTTTCCGGCGGCTCGAGATCAGCGCATTCTTAAGCAGGTCGGCCTCGCCGACATATTGCGCCATCTTGAGCACGCGGAAGATGCGGAGCATCCGCAGCACTTTGATGACATCGAGGAAGCGCGTTCCGGGAATGAACAAGCCGATGTAGAACGGCAACACCGCGAGCAAATCGACCACGCCGAAAAAGCTGCGGGCGTAGCGCAGCGGGTTTTTCGCGCACCAGAGCCGCAACCCGTACTCGATGGTGAACAGCAGCGTGAAGAGCGCATTCAGGCAAAACAGCAACACGCCATAGTCGGCGCGGACCGACTTAACGCTGGAAAGCATGGTCAGCCCCACGCTCGTCAGGATGGCGACGAATAGGAGAACGTCGAACAGCTTTCCCAACGGCGTATCGGCTTCGAAGATGATTTCGTAGACGCGCTCTTTTCGGGATGGCTTACTCATGGTACCGGCATCCTGCAGGCGTGATCTCCAAATGGTATACGGGATAATCCAACCCCGCCAAATCCGCATAGCCCGCCCCGATGGCGCAGTCCCCGAGACCGGAGCCGGAAATTTTTGCCCCGAACACATCGGGCGAGGCCTGCAATGCGGAGACGATTTCCGCCAGCTCGGGGGTATTGACGCCCATTTGGTCCATCAGTTGCTGATGCCGGTTGAGGATTTTCCCAAACGCGGGGAAGTCGCGCCGCTTCAGGCAACCGATCGCGTCGGCTACGCCGGCATCGATCTCGGCATCGATCTTCCGGTATTTTTCCGGATCGGCGCTGCGCAATTGCTCGACCCTCCTGATCACTTCGGGCGTCGGGGTTTTATAGCCGCAATAGACGGCCGTGAGCGGAATGGAGAGACCGACGGGTTGGAAGGTCGGCGGGATCTCATAGCCCACCATGCCGCCAAAGACACTGGCGGCGACATCGGCGCCCGACCCGCGGCCCTGCACCGAGCGCACGGTTTCGACGGCCTGCTTGAACAGTTTTTCAGGGGCGGGCGGTTTCCCCGTGATCCAGCGCAACAAAGCCGCATGCGTCGCCACCGTCACCGCGGCGGAGGAGCCGAAGCCGATGTCCGCCGAAAAATCGGAATCGATCGACAACTCGAATCCCGTTGGAATGAAGGGGAATTGCTGCCGGATCGCCTGAAGCACGAATCCGAGCGAGGGGTGATCGACCAAATCGTTGAGCGGCGCCTTGTACTGGCCGAGTGCCGAAACAATGCGTACCGAATCGTCGTCCGAGGGCTTCAGTTTCACGGTCATGCGACGGCTGATCGCCCCGACCAGAGCCTTGTGCCCATGAAGCACCGCATGCTCCCCGAGCAGCATCAGGCTGCCGGGCGCAGAAGTTTTAATGCAGGCGTCATTGGCCATGATCTACACCATGCGGGTTCCGAGTGGGTCGCCGCGGACAGGCGATACGGTGTAGCCATATTTGGCGCAGAGTTCGTCGGGCTTGCGATCGGCAAACACGAGTACCACGCCCCCCTTTTCGCCGAGCACCGATCCCGCGCCGCAGACCTTGGCGGAACCGCCCGCGCGTTCGATATCGGCAATGAAGCGCCGCACGGGTTCCGGCACGACGCCGATGGCGGAGAGCAAGCGGTTGTTTTCGCGCACCAGCCAATGGATCTTCTGTTCGTTGTTGTGGCGGATGGCGTCCTCGAAGGCGTTGGTGACATCTTCGAATTCGCTCCAGATTCCGCTGTTGCGGAAGTGGCGCTCGACCTCCATCACGCATTCGCCCGTGGACGAATCGGGGATGCCGGTTTGCACCATGAACATCTTGGTTCGCGGCAACGACATCGGCACGGCTTGGCCATTCTGGAAGCGGGCGCAACCGCCGTGAAGGGAGATGTAGGAGTCGACGCCGCTGGGTTTGCCGTGCTGGAGCTTTTCGGTTTCGAGCGAATATTCGTAGTACCATTCCGGCTTGAAGTCGACGCGCAGATAGTGCCCGATCGCACGGATCTCGCTGAGCACCGTCGCGGCGGACGAGCCCATGCCGCACCCGACCGGGATGCTTGAGCGCAGTTTCATCACCAGTCCGGAATCGACCTTGCGGTGCAGGCCGTCGAGGGTATGGATGAATGCGAACTTGAAAAGGTCGGCGGGCGCGCTCAGCACATAGCCGATACCGATCTGCCCATTGACGAACTCCTGGTATTTGCGATCGAGCCGGCGCTTGAAGTCGCGCAGCGCATTGATCGTGTGCGACTCGCCCAACTCAATCCCGGGGAGATCGAATGAAACCTGGTTTCCGGATTGCGGAGTCAGCTCGAAGACGGCGCTGCGGTCGATGGCCATCGCGATGGCTGGCTTGCCGTAAACCACGGCATGCTCGCCGCTCAAAATCAATTTGCCTGGAGCAACCGCCTTCATCTTATTCCACCAACGATTCGTATTCGCGCTTGTGCTGACTGATGCCCGAGAACCGGAAAGCCCCGGTCTTGTACTGAGGGAACACATAGTCCCCGCCATCGGTCGGCACGCCGTAATTAAAGATGTCTTCGTACTGTTGATACGTGAGTTCCGTGCGGTTCTCCAGCAAATTCCGGTGTTGATCGGAGAAGAGTACGGAGCGGTATCCGGGCTGGATGACGCCGCTGAAAAACTCGCCGACGCAGCCGGACCCATAGCTGTAGAGCCCGACCCGCTTGCCCGCCAGATCCTCTTCGCAGGAATCCAGCAGCGACGTGAGCCCCACATACATCGATCCGGCATAGCAGTTGCCCGTAATCCGGCTGTAGCGCAACGACTCGTCGAGCAACGCCCGCATCTGCTCCGCGTCCACATCGACCTTGGTTTTGCGGCACAACTTCTGATGGGCCTTTTCGGCCATTTTGGTGAACGGGATATGGTAGCAGAACCGGTCGAAATCGGTCAGCGAACGGCCGGTCAGCTCGGCATATTGTTTCCACGATTCCACCAACGCATGGATATAGACCATGGTGGAATATTTCCCGTCCACCAGCGCTTCCGAGCGATAGTTCGGGCGCCAGAAATCCATGACATCCTCGGTATAGTATCCGCACTCGGGATCGATGGCCATGATGCGCGGATTGGCGGAGACCAGGATCGCAACCGAACCGCAGCCCTGGGTGGCTTCGCCGGGACTGCCCAGCTCATAGCGGGCAACGTCGGACGCGATGACCAAGGCTTTCTTGGTCGGGTTGCGCGCAACGAAACCGATCGCCAGCTGAATCCCGGCCGTCGCACTGTAGCAGGCCTGCTTCAGCTCGACGCAACGGCAGCGGGACGACATTTCAAGCAAGCCGTGCACATAGATGCCCGCCGATTTCGACTGGTCGATCCCGCTCTCGGTGGCGAACAGCAGCAACTCCACATCCTCCAGATCGCCGGCGGCCATCAATGGATAGGCCGCGCTGGCCGCCAGGGTCACCACATCTTCGTCGGGCGAAGGGATCGCCATTTTCTCCTGCCCGATGCCGACATAGTATTTGTCGGTATCGACCGAACGGGCCGTGGCGAGCGTCTTCAAATCCACATAGTAGTGCGAGGTGTAGAAACTCAGCCGATCAATTCCAATTTTCATTCAAAATGAACTCCTCTTTGTCCCGGATCCCATCCAGGTTGCCCGCTCCCAACAGGAACATGGCCGTCGTAAATTCGCGTTTGATCCTACGAAGCACAATTCGTACCGCATCGGCCGACTCGCGCGCCGGATTCAGGAACGGCCGCGCCATGCCGCAAAGCGAAGCGCCCAGGATCATGCTTTTGGCCATATCGATCCCATTGCGGATTCCGCCCGAAGCAATCAGATTCATCTCGTGCCGGAATGGCTTCAGCATGCGCAGCGCCAAGGGCGTTGGAATTCCCCAGTCGCGGAACAGTTCGCCCAGTTCCGGGTCGTCGCTGCGGCGGCTTTCCACCACGCTCCAGGAGGTTCCTCCGCTCCCGGCGACATCGACATACTTGATTCCCGAGGCCAGCAAGTGTTCCACATCCTCCGCCGAAATCCCTGCCCCGACCTCTTTGATGATGACGGGTTTCTTCAGCGTCTGCACAATCATGGCAATCTTGTTGCGAAGCCCCCCGAAATCGGTATCGCCTTCCGGCTGGACCGCTTCCTGCAATGGGTTCAGGTGAAGGTACAGCCCATCGGCATCCAGCACCTGGAGGGCCGCCTCGCAATCGGCGAAGCCCAGCTCGTAGTTGAGCTGCACGGCCCCGAGGTTGGCGAGCAACGGAATGTTTGGGGCAAGCTCGCGCAGTTCAAAGCTCGCTCGCGCGGCATGGTCGGAAAGAAACACGCGCTGCGACCCCACCGCCAGCGCCACCCCTTCGGCCTCGGCGGCGATTGCGAGATTGCGGTTGATCCTGACCAGCTCTTCGTCAGCCCCGCCGGTCATCGAAGAAATTAGAAGAGGGAAGGCCAAATCCTTGCCCATGAACCGGGTAGAGGGATCCACATCCGCAAGGTTCAACTCCGGCAATGCACGGTGCGTCAGATGGATGCGGTCGAAATAGGTTTTGCGCCGATCGACCGCCCCGTCTTCGGAAACAATTGAAATGTGATCCATTTTTCGTTGGTTGATCTCAGTCATAATGGCGGGACTTTATAACGTTTCCCAAGGCATGGAAACCCTAAATGCAGCGAACGGGAGCGGCCCGCGCCCGTCATCGGTCGAGGATTTATTTTGCATTTCGCGACCCTAGGCCATAGCTTTGATGGTTTGCGAACCGTAGAGGACTTTCACTTTGGCAGCAGACGACCAATATCAAACAAGGGCAACGCTCATACAGCGCGTGCAAAACCAGCAGGATGAAAAGTCGTGGGAGGAGTTCGTCCAAGTCTACCGCCGCTATATCTACGCCATCATCCGCAGCATGAACATTTCGGAGCACGACACCGAAGATATTCTCCAGCAGGTCCTGATCAACCTCTGGAACAGCCTGCCTAAAATGGATTATGAAAAAATCAACCGCTTCCGCAGCTGGTTGAGCACCGTCACCAAGAATTGCGTTACCGACTTTATCCGCAAGCGCACCCGCGAGGCCAACCGCCTTGAAAAGGCAAGCAAGGACGACACCCTGGTCTACCTCAAGGCCATCCGTCTGCCGGAAATCGACACGATTGCAGAGCGCGAGTGGGAGATCCACCTGACGAACCTCGCGCTGGAAAACATTGAGCCGCTCTTCTCGGGCAAAGCGGTCGATGCCTTCCGCCTGACGCTTCAAGGCAAGAGCATCGAGGAGATCGCCTCAACCCTCGATCTGAAGGAAAACTCGGTCTACCGCCTGAAGAACCGCGTCAAGGAGCGTTTGATCCAAGAGATCCGCCACCTGCGGGACGAGTTGGAGTAGCGGACGCCGTCTTCGCCTTGGAAACCTGCTTGGCGCCCAAGGCTTTCGCTTGCCGTTCCGACACTTTCTTGGCGTCGATCACTTCGATCTTCTTTTTTCGGACCGTTTCGATTGCCGCCTTCGGGTAGTCGGCGACATTCAGGATGATCCGCTTCAACCGCAAGGGTTCAATCTGCCGGAACAAGGTGCTCGGGTTTTCCAGCGTCACCCCTTCCATCCGGAGTTCCTGCAAGCGGATGCCGCGCAATTCCGCTAGACTGTCCATCTCGGTGTGGCTGATGTCGAGCGAGGCGAGTTTAAGGGGCGCCAGCACGTTGCGGCGATAGACCCCGATGATGTTGATGTTGAATACGGTATAGGGCGAATCGGTCAAATCGAGATGATATCCCTCTTCGAGCTTGGTCAGCACCAGCGGCTTGCTCTTCGACCGGTTGACATAGTTCAACTTGTCGAGCACCACCCCGGCCAAGGAGGCATACTGCTCCGGCTTGGCCGAAGCCGGCCGGCGGCGCATGTGGTGGTAGTAGACATAGTACATGGTCATCTGGTCGGCCGTCCGGGCCTCCCGGAAGAGATCGGCCAATTGTTCGTCGGTCAGCCGCTTCTGGTCGACGGGCTTGATTTCCGCGTATTTCAGGCTCAATTCACGCAGCTGGCCAATACGCCGGGTATTCCCCGAGGCTTCGAAACATTCGTTGGCGGCATTGAACTCCTGCAGCACGAAATGGAGGATGCCCTTCTGTTCATAGAGATTTTGCTGCTTCACCGTATCGATGTTTTCGCTGAGCCCGGTTTCGAGCAGGTGGATCATCGAGGGCGCATTCACGAAATCGCGGCTGTGGACGGTGAACATCATCGCTTCGCCCAGCCCCGCGCCCAGCGTCTGCGCGGTCCGCTGCTCCTTGCGATAGAGCGCGAAGTTTTCCTCCGCCTTCTTGCGCTGCGCGATGGCCTGCGACTTTTCGCGGCTGATGGCCACCAGGTTGGCGCTGATCACAAAAGCGAGCAGCGACAGGAAAAAGATCAGCAGGAACGCCACCCGGCTGTGGCGTTGCAACAGCATCGAGGTCCGTGCGAACCATCCCGCATGCTCGGCCTCGGTCGGGTGTCCCGACAGAAAACGCGAAATGTCCTGCCGCAGCGCCAAGACGCTCTCGTAGCGCTCCTCCGGCGCCAGTGCCAGCGCCTTCATCATGACGGCAACCAGCCCATATGGAATCCGGCGGTCCGGCCGACGCCGGCGCGGTGGCACGATCTTGCCCTCGCGCGTATTGCGGATCACCTCGTTGGCCGATGCCCCTTCGACGGGCAGCTTGTGGGTCAGCAGCATGTAGAGGAGCGCCCCGAGGGAATAGATGTCGGTCTGCGGCGTCTTTTCGCCATAGGCGAGCGTCTGCTCCGGCGCCATGAAACCCGGGGTCCCCTTCATGGTACCGGAAAGCGTCATGTCGTTGAGCACATCGCCGTCGAGCACGCCGGCGTCTTCCCGGGCATTCTCGCCGGGGGCATTGACGACCCGCGCCAAGCCCCAGTCGCACACCAGCACCTCGCCGAAACTTCCAACCCGGATATTGTCGGGTTTGATGTCGAGGTGCAACACGTTGCGCGAATGGGCATAGGCAATCGCATCGCAAATCTTGAGAAAAATATTAAGGAGGGTTTCCTGCGGATAGGCGTCGCGGTAGGAAGCGTCGCCCTCCTTGAGCTTGCGAATGATCGTCTTGAGGCTGTCGCCGGGAATCAGCTCCATGGTAAAAAAGGGTTCGCCCGCTTGGTCCAGCCCCATGTTGTAGACCGGCATGATGTTCGGATGCGCCAGGTTTGCGGTCAGCCGCGCCTCGCGAAGAAATTGTTCCAAATCCTGCGGCGACTGGTTGCGCACGGCCCGCGCCATCGCAATCCGCCGATCCAGCCGATGGTCGTGTGCCAGGGTGATTTTCTTTTCCCCGCCTTCGGCGATCTTCTTGATCTCGCGGTAGCGGGCAACATCGTCCTTGAGCGAATTGAGGATCGGGGTCAGCGATTGGATTTCATCGGCCGACATTTCGAGCGAATCGGTATTGTAGAGGCTCGCCAGCGTCTCGAAACGCCCTGCGAACTCCTTTTCCAGATCCTTGTTACCGCCCTCGTCCATGCACGCTCCATTGGTTGGAATGGTGGACTATATCGCGTTTGCCCCCGATGGAAACCGCTAAAGCGCGGGAAAAATATCGAGCAGTTGCCGCGGGTCGTCGACGAGGTGGTCGGGATTGGCCCGGGCCAGCGCCTCGGCGGTATTGAGCCCCCAGCTCACCGCAACCGTCCGCGCCCCGGCATGACGCGCGCTTTCAACATCGATCGTCGTGTCGCCGACATAGAACAGGTGGGCCGGATCCAGCCCCTTTTGGCGGATATATTTTTCAACCCGCCGTTTCTTGCTGAGGACCGAATGGGTCGATTCGATTTCGTCGAACCAGTTTATCCGGTGTTGCGACAGGAACTTAAGAACGTTTTTCCGGCGGTTGGACGTGAGGATATCCATCAAATAGTTGCCGCTCTCATGGATTTTCGTCAGCGCATCCACCAAGCCCTTCGGCGGCAGGACCTGGGCCATCTGCGAGTGCATCAGCCGACGCGCATGAATGGCGATCACGGGCACCTTCCAGAGCGGAATTCCGCAATGGTCGATAAACTCGCGCATGGTCAGATGCCGCACCGCCTCGATGTCTTCCTCGGGCAGCTGGCGGTAGCCGTACACGCCGGAAAGCCGATTGAACACATCGTGGATCAGCATCATCGTTTCGGCCAGCGTGCCGTCGAAATCAAACAGAATGGTGGTCTTTTGCTCGGTCATAAAGAGTGGGAACATAGCTGTTCGCCGCAGCCAAAACCAGCCAATTCCGCCAATCCATTGCGTTGCCGTTTTTAGGGCGGATCTCCCACGGCATTGCCCATGATGCAGGCCGTGTCCGCACGGGCACGATTCGGCCGCGCTGATATCGGGGGCGGATAAAAGGGTTGTCATCACTCCTTCGGTCTGTATGGTTCTGCATCAATTCACATACAAACGAAGGGCAATTCAATGATCGAAAATGGACAAAAAGTAAAAATCCACTACACCGGAACCTTGGACGACGGCAGCCAGTTCGACTCCTCCGCCGGCCGCGCACCACTCGAATTCGAAATGGGTGCAGGCATGGTTATTCCCGGATTTGAAAAGGGCGTGGCCGACATGGCCGTTGGCGAAAAGAAGACCATCAACATCCCCGCCGCCGAAGCCTACGGCGAAAAGCGGGAAGATTTGGTGATGCAGTTCGATCGTTCCCAATTGCCCGAAGGCATGGAGCCGGAAACCGGCATGATGCTGCAGATGCAAGGCCCGCAGGGGCAGCCCATTCCCGTGACCGTCACGGCAGTCGCCGAGGAATCCATCACCATCGACGCCAACCATCAGCTGGCAGGCAAAAACCTCAACTTCGAGTTGGAGTTGGTTTCGGTCGACTAGACCCGCCATGGAACAGACCACAACCGTCCCGTTTTGCGCACCTGAGCCGAGCAACCTGATCCCGATGCTCGTGGTCATTGCCGCTTTCGTGCTTGCGGGATGGGCGGTCCGGCGCTGGCGGAAAAAACGCCGATCGGACCGCAAGTAGGCCCGAGGCCGATCCTCGACGAAACGTCCTACCGACCGGGCTTGCGTCTGCGCGGCTTCCCGGGGCGCTTCCGCTCCCGGGAATCATGGCCACGCCGCGGCGGCCGATCGCCGCGTGCGTCCGCCGGCAACGGCGGATATGCCTGCTTGCCGCACCGCTGGCCAATGGCGCCAACCGCTAGGCGGGCGGTCGAGAAGGCCGCCTGCAGGTTATACCCCCCCGTCGGGCCGTCGACATCAAGTACCTCCCCGGCAAAGTAGAGGCCGGAACAGACTTTCGACTCCAGGGTCCGGGCATCAACCTCCCGCAACGCAACGCCGCCGACCGTTACCATGGCCTCTTTGACGCCTCGCATGCCCAGCGGCACGATCTCCTCCGTTTTGCCGTCCAGGAACTTCACGACCAACGAGACCTTCTTGAGATTGTTCCGGGCAACGATGCGGCTGGCATCGGTCAACGCCGTTCCGCCCACGCCCCATTTTTCAATTTCGTAGACGCCGCGCGTCTCCGCCACCGGGCGCCCATCGGCGAACACATCGACCAACACCTTTTCGTAGACCTTGCCGACCCGGCCCTTCAGTACGCGGGGATCGACCTCGAAACCGACCAGCCCGGCGCGATAGGGCTCCACCGAATGTCCCAGTTTTTTCGCCCACTCCTGTCCATCGCCAACGGACCCCGTCTTCGGATAGCTGATCCCGCCGGTTGCAACGAGCACATAGCTGCCCTCCACCACGAAGTTGTCCGTGAAAACCCGGAACCCATTCTTCGTTTTTTCCAGCGACTGCACCGCGGAAGAACATGCCAGCGAAACATTGCGGTCCCGCAGCTGATCGGTAAAGAGGTTCAACACATCGGATGCGCACTCGGTATGGGGATAGACTTTGTTTCCCGTCTTCACCACCGTCTTCAACCCGTTCGCCGCAAACCATCGCTGAAGCATGGAAGGAGAGAACGCGCGTATGGCAGGATCGAGAAACGGCCCGACGGGTTCTCCGAACATCTGCAACATGCGCTCTTCCGAAATGTTCGTGGTCAGGTTGCACCGCGCGTTGCCGCACATAAGCAATTTGCGCCCCGGCTTATGCTTGCGCTCAAGCACCAGCGCCTTCAGCCCCAGCTCGCCCGCCGCAACCCCGGCCATCAGGCCCGCCGCTCCGCCGCCGATTATAATCAGATCCGTTTTACTCATAGACACCCATGTTGGCAGAACCTATATTCTTTTCCAACAAGGAGTCCCCATGAAAATCGCCAACGCCCTGCTCGTCGCCGCTACGCTGTCCCTGCTAACCGGATGCAACTCGATGAAGGTCACCTCCGCAACCACGGGCGACTTCGACTTCGGCGCCGTGAAAACCTATCAATGGGTGCCGGCTTCCACCGAGATCCTCAGCGAAGAAGATACCTATCTAAACGAAAACGTGCAGCTTGCGCTCAACAACGAGATGGCGTTGCGGGGTTGGAAGCAGGTCGTTGACGCCGACAAGGCCGATATCGAAATCGTCTACTACATGAAATTGAAGGAGCACGAGGAGTATACCGAGAACTTGAACACCGGCGACTCGCGCCCGGTCGGCGGATTCACGTTCAACAACGACACCGGACGCTGGGGCTACAGAAGCCAAAACCCCGACATCAACATGTACTCCGTCGAAGTCGGCACCCTGTTCCTGCAGATATACGACTCCCGCACCAGCGAAAACGTGTGGAGCGGAATTCTGCAAACCGAGCTGAATCGATCCAAACCGCTCGAAAAACAGAAGGATCTACTGCATCGCATCGCCCAAAAAATCACCTCCCGCATCCCGTAGCGACGCCAGGATTCCACCCCTTCGAATTGCCGATGGATAACGCCCCCGATTTCACACTTCATGAAGTGTGAAACAAGGCGGGACAACAAGCGGGAAGATTAGCCTTTCACACTTCATGAAGTGTGATAATTTTGCACTGTTATGAACGCATTGCAACCGACCCTCTGGCGAACCTGTCGGGTACTGGCCCACCCGGTACGGATCGATATTCTTCGGGAACTGCTGAAGGAACCACGCTCCGTGACGTTGCTGGCCGACACGCTCAACATCGCGGTAAGCGTGGCGAGCACCTACCTGCGCGCGTTAAGTGCCAGCGGCCTGATCCAAAACGTCCAGCAAGGACGGTTTGTCGTCTACTCGGCCACGCCGAACCCGCACGTGGAACACAGCCCCGAGATCTTCGAAGCCCTGCGGACTGTCATCGAAAACGGGATCGGCAACGCGGCGATCATACAAGAGGCGACCGCGTTCACGCATCCGCGGCGCATCGAGATCGTCCGAGCGTTGCAGGGTGCCCCACGGGACCCAACCGCACTCTCAACGGCCACGGGCATTCCGCTCCTGTCGTTGGGACGCCACATCGGGAAACTCGTAAAAAGGGAAATCATCGGGCAGACAGACTCGTGTTGCCACCTGCTTGAACCGAAGAACGTTTTGGCCGCGACGCTCATGGCGATCGCGCTCGACCAGGTGATTCCCGCGTGAACTCGGTAATCGCCATCACCGCCCTGACTTTGGCAGGCATCGCCATCTCTTTTGCCATTCGTCGGATGCGATTGCGAAGACGGGAAAAACTATA
>NZ_JBFJYW010000004.1:0-31512 GCF_041622395.1 Pontiella sp.
CCAGCCGAGCAGGGCGAGTGCGGTGGTGATCCGTAGGCAGAACGTGGCCGGGAAGTAGACCCCTCCGATGATGCGGCGGACCACGTGCAACCGGAACGGAATGGTCAGCACGAAGGTTCCGGCCACGGCGAGGATACCGCCCCAGACGCCCATGTTGCGAAGGACGATCAGGTACCAATCCAGCAGCAGGTTCACCACCAGCTGAAGCACCAGCATCGGCATCATGTTGAGCACCTTTTCCTTGGCCTTGATGGCGGCGGAGAGCGGCATGGAAAACAGGGGCAGCACCAGCACGATGCATAGCGCGGACGCGATATAGCCCGCTTCGTCCATCTTGCCGTCGTAAAGAATGTGGTAGGCGACCGGGCAGAAGAAGGAACCGAGCACGGCAAACGGCAGCGAAACCATCATCAGCAGCTTGTAGTAGGACTTGATCAGCCGGTCGAGGCAGTCGTTGTCTTTCACATAGGCCTCGGCGAACGCGGCGGTGAAGATCGGCAGGAACGCCAGCGGCAGGAAGGTGATGACGGTATAGGGCAGCGTGTAGCCGAGATCGTAGATCCCCGCAACGGTGGTGCCCGCCACGGCGGCGAGGAAGAAGATCTCGGAATATTTGAACATGACCATGCGCAGGATCGAGCTGAGCATGACCGTGCCGGAAAAGGCGAGCGCGCGCTTTTTGCCGATGCCGAACTCCTTGACCTTCCACGGCAGGTTCTTGACGTAGAGGAACAGGGCCCCGGCGCCGATGAGGTAGATCGTACCGACCGCGGCGAGTTGCACGGCGAACACGGTTTCCACTTCCGGGCGAATGGCCAGCCACGACCAGAGGGTTGCGAACCAGATGATCCCCGAGGTGATGGAGAGGATGGCGACCGTGCGCGTCTTGAACAGGGAGGTGAACACCGTGCCGACGTATTCCTTGAGCAGCATCAGCCCGGTCAGGCCGCATGCCAGCTTGAGGTAGAAGCGGAAGTGCTCCACATGCTCCGCCTTGAACAAGCGCTGCAGCGGGCCGGACAGCGAAACGAGCACCACCGAAACCGCCACCACGGCGATGAGCTGGAGCGCGGCGGATTTCCAGAGCAGGTGGATCAGCCCAAAGCGGTTCTTGCGGGCGGCGAGCTCGGGCACATAGCGCATGAGGGCCACGCCCAACCCCAACCCGCAGAGCATGAGCAGGTAGGAGGAGATGTTCACCATCAGGCTGTAGATGCCGTACTTTTCCTTGCCAAGCGCATTGACGGTGAGAATGCTGATGCCGAAATAGAGGAAGAACAGAACCAGCTTGCTCAACACCATCCAAGGAATGCTTCCCATCGCTTCGCGCGAAAAGAATCCCTTGCCCCCCTGTTCCGTTCGTTGGTGTTGGGAATGGTCGTCGGTCATGGGTGTCCGCCGGGTCAGTTTTGCCGGGCGCGCTCGATGCGCCGGGCCATCGATGGATGGCTATGCAACAGGAGCTCGACCCACCGGGCGGGCTCCTTGTTCGACAGGTTTTGGTCGGCCAGTTTTTCGAAGGCGGAGACGAGCGCATCGGGCGATCCCATCGTGGCGACGGCATAGGCGTCGGCCGCGAATTCGCGACGGCGCGAGTGGAGGTTGGCGATCGGCATCGAGACCAGTGAAAAGACGAACAGGCAGAAGATGAAGACCGGCGCGGCGCCGATGTCGTAGATGTGCGGGATGTCGAAGAATCCGGTCAAGGCGAGCAGGCAGTAGTGCGCGATGTAGAAGCCGGCCGTCGCCAGCAGGGAGCCGGTGAGCATCAGGCGCAGCGAATCCCGGTTTTTATAGTGCCCCACCTCGTGCGCGAGAATCGCCAGGATTTCCTCCTGCGAATAGCCGGAGAGCAGCGTGTCGCCGAGCACGATCCGCTTGGTCTTGCCGAAGCCGGCGAAGGCGGCGTTGGCGGTGGTCGTCTTTCCCTCCAGCCCCCACTTGAAGACGCCCACCACCTCGATGCCCGCCTCGCGCATCATCCGGTTGACGGCAATGGAGAGGTCGCCCTCCTCCAGCGGCACGAACTTGTGGAAGAGCGGCATGATGACGACCGGTGCAATGGTCGAAAGGACGACCGCAAACAGGATGTAGAACGCCGAAGCGGACAGCCACCACAGCTCGGGGAACCAGCGCAGAAAGGCATAGATGACCGAAAACAGGATCGTCGCAATCACGAGATCGATCACCAGCGACTTGAAAAAATCGAAGAGCCAATCGCCGACGGTTTCGTTGGAAAGTCCGTAGTGCTGCTCCAGCACATAGTCGCCATAGAAGCCGAAGGGCGACATGAACGCGGCGAAGCCGAACACGGAAACGAGCGTATAGACGGCATTGGTGGCCCACCACATGTTTTCGCCAAAGCGCCAGGCCAACCCATTGGCGAGCGCGGCGGACGCCCCGGAGAACTGGTAGACGGCCAGCAACAAACCCAACACCAGAATCTGCAACAGGAACAGGCGGTTGTGGATGGCGTCGTACTCCTTCGCCATCGCCTCGCGGTCTGTGGGTTCGCGGACCATGCTACAGATCGCTCGTGTAGCCCATGATGGTCAGCAGGCGGTCCAGCTCGTCGTTGTCGTGATAGTCGATCTCCAGCGAGCCCTTGACCTTGCGGCCGTTGGTGAGCGTCTTGGAGGGCGTGATCCGCACCCCGGTGCCGAGGAACTGGTGCAGCTCGTCGGTCAGCGTTTGCAGGTAGTCGCCGGGCAGGTCGGTCTTTTCGGCGCGCGCCTTTTTCGGCGGCAGGGTCAGTTTCTTGACGAGCTTTTCGAGCGCGCGGACCGAAAGGCCATCGCGGATGGTCTTCTTGGCGAGCACCTCTTTTTCCTTGTCGCTTTCCAGCGACAGCAGCACCTTGGCGTGGCCGACCGACAGCAGCTCTTCGGCGACATATTTGCGGATGCCGTCGGGCAGTTCGAGCAAGCGCAGCGCGTTGGCGACCGAAGCACGGGCCTTGCCGACCTGCTTCGCCACCTGCTCCTGCGTCAGGTTGAATCTTTTCTGGAGCACGGCATAGCCCTCGGCCTCTTCGATCGCGTTGAGGTCCTCGCGCTGGAGGTTTTCGATCAGGGCGATTTCGAGCGCCTTCTCATCGGTCGCGTCGATGACGATGACCGGCACCTTGCCGAGCAGCGCGGCCTGCGCGGCGCGCAAGCGGCGTTCCCCGGCAATCAGCTCGAACTTGCCGCCGACCTCGCGCACCAGCAACGGCTGGAGTACGCCATGAACCTTGATCGATTCGACCAGCTCGGTCAGGGCCTCCGAATCGAAGACCGACCGCGGTTGCCAGGGACTGGCGACCACTTTGGCCACCGCCACTTCGCGCACGCCGCCCGCCTCCGGGGCTGGGATGGCCGCGGCCTTTGCCGGAGCCGGTTTCGTGGTGGCCGCCACCTTGGTGGAGCCGTCTTTGATGAGCGCGTCAATACCGCGTCCGAGTCGCTGTTGCTTTCCTGCCATGGGAGATCCTTATCTTCAAATGCTAAAACGCCGCAATAATCCCTGCATAGCGCGCAAAATGAAAGGTTAAAAAGCGCGCCATGCCAGTGAAACCCGTCCGGGCTCAGTCGCCAAGCCGCATGCGGGGCCCGGAGCTCTTCGGGGGCTTGTCCGCCTCTTTGCCGGCCGGGTCCGGGGAGCGGACGGGCGCGGCGGCCAGGTTCTTTTCCGGATAAAAACAGTCGCGCACCCAGACCAGGAAGATGCAGGCCATGATGCCCCAGATGCAACAGACGAACGTGAGCATGGCCGGATTGAAGGCATCGGAATGGCCCAGCTGGACGATTTGCTCCGGCGAATAGCCCATTTGGCCGTAGAGCGTTTCCATGTCCATTTCGGCGAACGTGAGCATCATCGACGAACAGGTCAGCAACACCAGGGCATAGCCCCCCCACCAGGCGTGGATCTTGCGGGTGAACGCGCCCCAGCCCACGTAGCCGAACCCGATCGAAAGCAGGGCAACGATCGCGGCCCCGGGCATTCCCATAACCACCTTGCCGAACAGGAACACGACATAATTGGTGGTTGCGCCCGTGACGATCGAAAAACAGCCCATCGTGGAGATGAACCCCATGGCCAGCAGCGGCAAGGGCACGCGGTCGGTCCAGCAGGGATCGGGGTTCCTCCGCTCGCAGGTGACCCGCACGCCGTTCATGCTATAGAAAGAGATGGCCGCCAGCGGAAAGACGATCTGGAGCACGAACAAAACGAAGATGACAAAATAGAGGGCCGGCATGGCGGCCGTCGGGGCGACCAGCCCCGAATCCATCATGAGGCCGATCAGCTCGGGCAGGATGTAGAGCACGAGCGCAAGCGCAAGCGTTCCGAAAAAGACCGCCGTCCATGCGCCGACCAAAACCAGGGCCCTCGCCCAGCGCTTGGCCTTGATGCTGCCGAGCCCCATCACGGTTAGCCAGCCCGTCAAAAAGAACTGGAAGCCCATTGCGATCCAAAAGTGGGAGGTCTTCAATCCGGCCAGCCCCGAAGCCGAAACCACGATCAGCAGCAACATGGCGAGCGAAAAGCTGAGGACCCCGAGAATGATTTCAAGCACGCCGGCAATCTGCAGCCCCGTCGAGCGATCCTTCTCCGGATCGCCCTCCAGCCAAACCCATTCCCGCGCTTTCCTGAATATGTCGCCCATGGCCCAACGAAACCCCTGCTCTTAAAAAGACAGGGTGAAAGGCGGCCGCGTCCATGGCAAGCCAAATTCTTCGCTGGCCGCCGCAAATATGCCGAGGGCGAACCGGATCGCGGCCCCGGCCAACTCCGCAGGGGCGAAGCGAAGCGAATCGCACCCGTTTTTGACTGGCCGGAAGCTGGCCGGTTGCATAGCCTGTTCGCAACCTACAACCGAGGATGCCCCCATGAGAAAAGGTATTGTTTCGCTATTGCTTGCAACCGCCGCATGCCTGCTGGCCGCGAATGCCCAGGCCATTGGAAAAACGGGCTTCACCGCATATGGCACCTACTGGAACGGAGACGACTCGGGCTACGGCTACGGCGTCAAGGCCACCAAATCGCTGCTCGACATCCTGTTTGCCGATGCGCGCATCGGCTACCTCAACTTCAACGATTCCGACACCGAGGTGATACCGCTCGAAGCCTCGATCAACGTCGGCCTGCCCGGGGTCATCACCCCCTATGCCGGGGTCGGCGCCGGCTACTACTTCATCGACGGCCCCATGGGCAACAACGCGGCGGGCTACTTCGGGCAGATCGGCGTCGAGATTTCCATCGCCATGTTTGGGGTGCTGGCCGAAGTGCGCTACCACGACCTGGCGGAAAATGCGTTCGACGGCCCCTCCGCCAGCCTCGGCATCCTGCTGAAGTTCTAGCCCCGAACGGGAACCCGGAACCGCTACCCGAAGGTGGAGAGCACCTCTTGGTAGACCTCGAAATCCGCGTCCGAGAAGCAGACGCAGTAGACCTGCTTGACGCGACTGCCTTCATCCAAGGCGCGGAAAATTTCCGAAAGGGCGATGCCGCAGGCGCGCTCGAACGGAAACCGGTAAACGCCCGTACCGATGCACGGAAAGGCAATGGAGTTGATCCGGTGCTCCTCGGCCAGTTGCATCGCGGTACGATAGCAGGAGGCCAGCAGCTGGTCCTCGCCGTGGGTTCCGCCGCGCCAGACCGGGCCGACGGCGTGGATCACGAACCGCGCGGGCAGGTGGTAGCCCTCGGTCAGCTTGGCCGACCCCGTCGGACACCCGCCCATCATGGCGCATTCCGCCTGCAGGCGCGGCCCGGCCGCCCGGTGGATGGCCCCATCCACCCCGCCGCCGCCCAACAGCGTCGTGTTGGCCGCATTCACAATCGCGTCAACCTTCAGCGTCGTGATATCGCCTTTGATTATCTCAACCATCGTGGGTAGGATCATGCCCCTCGCAAGGAGGCATTTCAAATGGAAACCATCCGGGCATTCATTGCGGTCGACGTAGGCGCCGAGATCCGGGCGGCGCTCGACGCCCTGCAGCGCAAACTCAAGAAAACGCATGCGAACGTGCGCTGGGTGAAACCAAGGAACATGCACCTCACCCTCGCCTTCCTCGGCCATCTCGCGCCGGAAAAAATCGAGCCGCTGGGCAGAGCCCTCGATGGCGCGCTCCGGGGGCAGGCGCCGTTCGAACTGGTTGCGGCAGGCACCGGAACCTTCGGCAAACCAAGCCACCCGCGTGTCGTTTGGGCGGGCATCCACGAATGCCCCGCCCTTTTGCAACTGCAAACCGGCGTGCTCGCGGCCCTGCGGGATGCAGGCGTCGATTACGACGACAAGCCCTTCTCGCCCCACCTGACCCTCGGCCGCGTCAAGGGTCCCGAACATACCGAATCCCTGTTGCAGAAGGTCGGGAACTTCAAGGATTGCGAACTGGGCCGCACCCCCGTGGACGCGGTCGAACTGATCCAAAGCCTGCTCACCCCCCACGGCGCGGAGTATGCCGTGCTGCACCGAGCCGAAATGTAGCCGCGCGCCGTCAGTCGAAGGTGGAGCCGTTCCAGCCCCAGTGGTCGCGCTCGAGCGATTCGAAGGTGACGTAGATCCGCCGGGGAGAGATGCCGAGGTGGTCGTTCAGCAGAACGCAGAGCTTCATGGTGATCTCGTGGTTCACCACCCGGTTCAGCCCGCCGAGGCTTTTGACCTCCGCATGGACCGCGGCGCCCGGTGCGCCGGACATCAGCATTTCGGCCCGGCTTGAAACGACCATGACATACTTCTCCGGCTTACCGATCGTTTCGGCGATCATGGTTGAGATCTCCTCGAGCAGCGGCCCCGGAATCTCGAGGGTGGATTTCAGGTTGATCAAGGGCATGGCGGCCTCCTAGTCCAGTTGGTTTGGCACGGCGAAAGTGTACTGCGCCGCCGTTTGGTTCCGCAAGGCGGAAACATAGGGCGCAATGATGCCAAGCGCCTCGTCCCGCCCGCCGGCAGGCAAGGCATCCAGCCAGGAATCAATGTCGATGCGTTGCCAAGGCGCGCCCTTTTCGTTCGGCGCCACGTGGCGCAGGAACGAGGAATAGTGCGCGGGGTAGGCCTGTTTCAGGGCGCGCATCATCCGATAGGAAAGCGCGTAGGGCTCGCGGCGCGACCGCATGAAGTGCCGCTTCCAGTCGCCCCAATCCAGGCCCTGCGCGGCACAGACCTCTTCGGAAAAGACGGTGGCGATTCCCTCCATGTACCAATCGGTGATGTGCGCGTTGACCAAGTGGCAGCATTCGTGCCCCAGCAGGGCATAGTAGTTGGGGTGCCCGGGATCGACCCCGATGTAGACGACGAACACGCCGTTGGTGGAATCGATGCACTCGGTGAGCGAAAAATCCTGGCCGATGCGGTAGCGACCGGCGGCCTCGGTCTTGCGCGAACGGCGCAGGATGATTTGGCCGACGGGGATGGCCGGATCGCCGAATTCGGCCACCGCCATCTCCAGCGCACGATCGATGAATTGTTCCGAAGCGGGATCTTCGATGGGTTGGTAGGCGTCGTACCACGGGCCCGGCGGCCGTCCGTCGATCATCGACGAGCAACCGGAAACAAGCCATAGCAAGAGCGCGGCCCCCGCAAACGTTGACAGCCGGCGGCCCATCGCCGCCTACCCTTCCATCAACTCTTCGATACGCTCGCAGACGAGATGCATCATGGTTTCGTGGCCTTCCTGGATGCGCGGCGTGTGCGTCGAGCACGAGACCACCAGCGCAAGGTCGGACAGCCCCAGGATCCGCCCGCCCGTCCCGCCGGAAAAAAGCACGGTCCGGATGCCCATCGACCGGGCGGCCTTGAACGCCAGCCGGATGTTTTCGGAATTGCCCGAGGTGGTGAAGCCCACGAGAAGATCGCCCTCCCGACCGAGCCCGAGCACCTGTTTTTCATAGACCTCGTTGAAGGAAAAATCGTTGCCGATGGAGGTCAGCACGGCGGCGTCGGTGTTGAGCGCCAACCCGGCATAGGGGCGGCGATTCATCAAGAAGCGGTTAACGAGCTCCCCGGCGAAGTGCTGCGCATCGGCGGCGCTTCCGCCGTTGCCGCAGGCCATGATCTTGTTGCCGGCCTTCAGGCACGCGGCCATCGCCTGCGCGACCTGCTCCACCGCAGGAGCCAGTTCGCCGAAAACCTGATCCGAGACGGCGCGCGCCTCGGCTTGAATTTTTTGCAGATCCATGGTCGGTCTATTCCGCCTTGTCGTCGTCTTCGACGTGCTTGGCGGGATCGCCAATGATCTCCGCAACCTTTACGGTGATGCTCCCAATCCCTTCGATCCCGAGCGATTCCCGGACGCTTTCCCGGACGCGATGCTGCAGCACCTGGGTCAGTTCCGGAATCTTGTTGCCGGAAAGCACCTTGACGCTGATGGCAATATCGACGACGCCCTTGCCGTGGATCAGCCGGCTATCGATGCTTTTAACCGCGGCAAACTCCTTGCCGACGCGCTCGATGAAATCCTTGATGGCCTTGGTGCTGATCCCCACGGTGCCGTCTTCGGACTGAAAATCGATGAACTTTTCCTTTTTCACAAAAAGGCGCGTCAACCAGCCCAGCAGCACCGAGGCAACCATCACGCCGCCAAGCGCAAGGCTTCCGACGGGCGATGAAAAGACTTGGCTGATTCTCGCCCCGAATTCACGGTCAATCGTGTTGCCGTAAATCAGGCACCCGCCGACGACCAGCAGGACCGTGTTTGTTATGATGCTACCCATACGGGATCGCGCCTTCATGGATTAGCCCTCGATTTTCTTTTCGCCCGGGCAGCGGATGCCCTGGACCACGACGTTGACCGCAAAAACCTGCTGCCCGGTCATGCCTTCGACCGCGGTCTTGACGGCGGACTGGAGCTGGACGCAGATTTCGGGAATATTGACGCCGAACTCAAGCACGACCGTCAGGTCGATGGTCAGGAGTTCTTCGCTTTCCTTGCCGATCCGGATCCCCTTGTCCTTCGGCTTCTTTCCAATCATGCCGGCGATCCCGTCGGCGAGGGACCCCTGCAACTCGGCCACGCCCGGCACCTTTTTGGCGGTTTCGTGCGCGATGATGGCAATGACATTGTTGTTGATGCTGATCTGGCCATATCCGGAACCGGAGGTCTCGGTGACCACGAGGTCCTTGGCGTCCACCCCATCGATGTCTGCTTGATTATCCATAGTGGAATCTCCTTGTCGGAACTTAGTCGTTCAGAAAAACCTCGTGCATGAACTTTTCAAGGTAGGCCGTGTTGTAGGTGCCCGCCATGAAACGGCCATCCACCATCAGGGCTTCCCCCAACGGCACCGAGGTGTTCGGCCCGTTAATGGTGAACTCTTCAAGCGCCCGGCGCATGCGCATGATGGCCTCCTCGCGATCCTTCCCGTGGGCGATGATCTTGCCGATCATGCTGTCGTAGTAGGGCGAGATCGTGTAGCCGGAATAGACATGCGAGTCGATGCGGATGCCGGGTCCACCCGGGAAATGCACCGCCTCGACCGGACCGGGCGAAGGCGTGAAGTTGTTGTAGGGATCCTCGGCATTGACGCGGAACTCGATCGCGTGGCCGGTAATCCGCAACTCGTCCTGGGTGAACGAAAGGCGTTCGCCGGCGGCGACGCGGATCTGCTCCTTGAGCAGATCGATGCCGGAAACCGCTTCGGAAACGGTGTGCTCCACCTGGATGCGGGTGTTCATTTCCATGAAGTAGAACTGTTTCGCGGTTTCGTCGTAGAGGAACTCGAGCGTGCCGGCGCTATCGTAACCGACGGCCTTGCCGGCCTTGACGGCCGCATCGCCGAGCGCTTGGCGCTCTTCGTCGGTCAGCGTGGGGCACGGGGCCTCTTCCACCAGCTTTTGGTGGCGGCGCTGGATCGAGCAGTCGCGTTCGCCGACGTGGCAGACGTTGCCGTGCTTGTCGCCGATAATCTGTACTTCGACGTGGCGGGCCGACTCGATGTATTTTTCCATGAACAGGTCCGGATTGCCGAACGCCGCTTCGCCTTCGGAGGCGGCGGCCATGAAGCCCTGCACCAGCGAAACATCGTTGCGCGCCACGCGCATTCCCTTGCCGCCGCCGCCGGCCACCGCCTTGAGCAGCACCGGGTAGCCCATCGACTGGGCCAAATGCAGCGCTTCGTCGGAATTCTTGAGGATGCCGTCGGAGCCGGGCGTGATCGGCACGCCGGCGGCCTTCATGGTATCGCGCGCAATGGCCTTGTCGCCCATTTGGCGGATGCAGTCGGCGGAGGGGCCGATGAAGGTAATGTTGCAGTTCGCGCAGATCTCGGCGAAGTGGGCATTCTCGGCGAGGAACCCGTAGCCGGGATGGATCGCGTCGACATCGGCGACTTCCGCGGCGCTGATGATGTTGGTGATTTTCAGATAGCTTTCCTTCGCGGAGGCGGGCCCGATGCAGATGGCTTCGTCGGCCATCTGGACATGCAAGGAATCCGCATCGGCTTCGGAATACACGGCGACGGAACGCACGCCGAGTTCCTTGCACGCACGAATGATGCGCAGGGCGATTTCGCCGCGATTGGCGATCAGTACCTTATTAAACATGGGCGTTCCCCTTACTTTGGTTCAACGAGGAAGAGCGGCTGCCCATACTGAACCGGAGAGGCGTCCTCCACGAGGATCTTCTTGATGATGCCCTTCACATCGGCCTTGATTTCATTCATGACCTTCATGGCTTCGACGATGCAGACGACGCTATCCACCGTCACCTCGGAACCGATCTTCACGAAGGCCTCGGCCTCGGGGGAAGGTTTGCCGTAGAAGGTGCCAACGATCGGGGACGGGATTTCAATCAATCCGTCGGATTCGTCGGTTTCGTTGGCGGCCGTCGAGGCCGTTGCGGGGGCCGCTGCTGCCGGAGCGGCGGCCATCGGTGCCGCGGCCGGGGAGGCATACACCACTTGGGGCTCGTTGCTGCCGCGCTTCATGGCCAGCTCAAAATTGTCCTCTTTCATCGCGAATTCGCTCAGGTCGTTGGCCTTCATCATTTCTGCGATGCGTCTAATATCCTTGATTTCCATAGTCACCCTCTCCTGGTTAAAAAAAGCTTTAACTCGGTAAACTAAACTAAATTTAGTCACCTATGCCTAGTCCTAATGCAAAACTAGTGAATTGTCGAAAGCGTGTCCAGATTGGGCACGGCCGCCTCGTCGATTCAATGGGTCGCCAAATGCAAACCATTTGAACGGGAAGCGGGATGAATCGACAATGCTTTGCCACAACCGCAGCAACGCCGGCGGCCGCCGGGGCGGTCGCAAGCCCATCCCGCAAGAGCCCCGGCTACGAGCGCCAGACCGTCGACCGGCAATACAACCAAGGACCATGACCATGAAAACGGATTCAGGCAAACCAACCGCCCATCGCAGAGCCTTTATGGCCACCGGCATCGCCACGGGAGCCGGGCTGACCATTCTTCCGAGCCGCGCGCTCGGCGCCGCGGGCGACAAGCTCAACATTGCGCTGATCGGCGCCTATGGCCGCGGACGGCAACACTACCACGATCTGGGCACCCAGAACGTCGTCGCGCTCTGCGATGTCAACCGGGAATTTTTGGCCATTGCCGCCCAGGAGTTCCCCGCCGCCAAGCACTATACCGACTGGCGCAAATGCCTGGATCATGCGGGGCTGGATGCGGTCGTCATCTGCACGCCGGACCATCATCACGCCTTCATCTCCATCTGGGCGATGAACCGCGGCCTGCACGTCTACTGCGAAAAACCGCTGGGCGACTGCGTGGCCGAGGCGCGCGCCGTCCGCGCGGTCTACCTCAAGAACAAGGGTAAACTCGCCACCCAGCACGGCACCCAACGCCATGCCGAGCCCAACTTCGACCGCATCGCGGAAATGATCAAGGACGGCGCCATCGGTGAGCTGAAGGATGTGCATGCCTGGGGCAACCGCACGCACGACAAGACCGCCTACCTCCCGGCCGCAGGCAATCCCCCGGCCCACCTCGACTGGGAACAGTGGATCGGCCCGACCCAGTGGCACCCCTTCAACCCCGACTACCTGGACGAACGCCCCGGCCGCGGCTGCCTGAAATGGAACATGTACGACGATTTCGGCAGCTGGCAGATCGGCGACATGGGCAGCCATACCGTGGATATCGCCTGGAACGCCATCGAAGCCGACCGCCCCACCAAGATCAAGGCCTTTGGCGACGACGTCAACCCCGACGTCTGCCCCTCGGCCCTGACCGCCATCTTCACGATACCCCCCAATGATTGGCGCGACGAAATCCGACTGGTCTGGTATCAGGGCGGCCCCATGCCCAAATCGCCGTTCAGCCCGCTCGACCTCTCAAAGATCGGCCACGGCGCCATGTTCAAGGGCACCAAGGGCATTTTGGTGGCCGACTTCAAAAACCGCATCCTGATTCCGATGGGCAAGGACACCGACATGACCTACTACACCCCGCCCCACAAGGCGCGCGCCCCGATCGGCGGGTTTATGCAGCAATGGTTCAAGGCCTGCAAAACCGACCTCAAGACCGACTGCGATTTCGACTATGCGGGCCGCATGATCGAAACGCTCATGCTGGGCCTCGTGGCCCACCGCGCCGGAAAAGAGCTGACCTACGACGCCAAAGCCGGCAAGGTGCTCAACGATGCGGCGGCCAACGAATTCCTCTCCAAGAACTACCGGGAAGGCTGGACGCTCAACGGCTAAAGAATGCAGGTCGGTCCGCCCTTCGGCGGCCCCGCCATGGAAGCCGCCGGAAGGCGGGACGACGAACAAAAGGATCAAACCATGAAAACCGTGCAAACCCTCATCCTATCCACCCTCCTCGCCACCGCCGCCTTCGCGGAGGGCGAATGGAAATCGCTCTTCAACGGGAAGGACCTCGACGGCTGGATCGTCAAGATCGCGAAGTCGGAGATGGGAGCGAATCCCGGCAACATCTTCCGGGTCGAGGATGGCTGCCTGACGGTTTCGTACGCCGACTTCAACAAGACCTTTGCGGGCGAATTCGGGCACCTCCATACCGCGAAGGCCTATACCAACTATCAATTCCGTTGCGAATACCGCTTCATCGGCAAACAGGTCGAAGGCGGCCCGAAATGGGCCTACGCCAACAGCGGCATCATGCTCCACTGCCCCCACCCCTCCAACATGGCGATCGTGCAGAGCTTCCCGAACTCGGCCGAGTTCCAGCTGCTGGGCGACACCCGCACCACCGGATCGCTTTTCACGCCGGGTTGCGTGGTCGACCAAGACGGCAAGGAAGTAAAAGGAGCGGTCAAGAGCACCGTCCCCTCGAAACCGTTCGGCGAATGGGTCAAGGCCGAGGCCATTGTGAAAGACGGCAAGATCCAGCACTGGGTGAACGGCGAACTGGTGATGGAATTCGCCAATCCCCGCTTCGACGACGGCACGCCGATGGTCGGCGGGCACATCGCCCTTCAGGCCGAGAGCCACCCCTGCCAGTTCCGGAACATCGAGATCAAGATCCTGGATTAGTTTTGCGTTGTCTCCACGACGGAGGATGGATTTAATCCGGTCATGACGAAACGACGTTCCACCGTGCTGTTGCTAACGCTTTTTGCGATCGTTTGCCGCGGCGACGATCTGGTCCGGCTGGACGGCGCAAAGCTGGCGGACTACGGCGGGAACGACGGCGACAGCTTCATGATCGAACACAAAGGCAAGAAGCAGGTTGTTCGGCTCTACTACGTCGATTGCCCCGAAACGCATGCCAGCACGGAGACCGACGCCCGCCGCGCCCGCGACCAAGCCAACTATTTCGGGCTCTCCGACAGCAAGCAGGTTTTCTTCTACGGCAAAGCGGCCACCGCGTTCACCCGGCAACAGCTGGCCAAACCCTTCACCGTGCACACCGCCTATGCCGACGCGCTCGGGCGCTCCCCCGGCGGGCGGGTGTTCGCCTTCGTCACCACCGCCGACGGCAAAGACCTTGCCCGGTTGCTGGTCGAGAACGGACTGGCCCGCTCCTACGGCTACCGCCGCCAACTTCCCGACGGCACCCACTACAAGGAAGCCCAGGCCCGCCTCGACGACATGGAAACCGCCGCCGCCCTGAAAAAGATCGGCATCTGGGAACGGACCAACCCCGACCGGCTGGTCGAACTGCGCGCCTCCACCCGCCTTGAAGAAGCGGAGCTCCACGCCATCGCCGAGGGCAACCTTCAGGAAAACCGGAAAATAAACATCAACAGCGCCCCCGCCGAAGAACTTGAAACCATCCACGGCATCGGGCCGGCAACCGCCAAACGCATCATCGAACTCCGCCCGTTCAAGAACGCCGACGACCTCGACCGCATCCCGCGGCTCCCCGCCAAAACCAAGGCCAACCTCATCGAGCGAGCCACGTTCTGACGCGATCGTCTCCAACCGTACCTGCGGGATGAGTGCGGAAAACTTCCGCTGCGTTGTTCGACTCCCCCGAGCAGCAATGCGCCGGGCAGAGTTTAGGCGCCCTATTCGGACAGCGTGAGCACTTCGGGGGCGATCTCGGCAATCATATCGCGGCAGAGCTGGCTCACGTGTTCGGACGACGAGGAAACGAGCGCCCGTTGGGCCAGTTCGATGGCGCCGGAATAGTAGAGTTTTCGGATGACGTCCTTGATCAGCGGAGCCTGCGAGGGGCTTACGCTAAGCTCGTCCACGCCCAACCCAATCAGCAGCGGAACCAGCCACGGCGTGGAGGCCATCTGCCCGCAGACACACGTCCAGAGCCCCTGCCGGTGGCTGACCTTCACCACGTGGTCGATCAAGCGGATAATCGCCATGTGGGTCGGCTTGTAGAGATGCGCCACGTTTTCATTGCCGCGGTCGACGGCCATCGTGTACTGGATCAGATCGTTCGTGCCGAGGCTGAAAAAGCTGACGTGCGGCGCAATGAGGTCGGCAACCAGGGCCGCGGAAGGCACCTCGATCATCGTGCCGATCTGGATCTCCTGGTTGAACGGAATGCCCTCCTTGCTCAGCTCCATCATGCATTGCCGCAGCAGGGTGTTCGCATCCATCACCTCCTGCGCACAGGAGACCATCGGATACATCATTTTCACGTTGTCGTGCACGCTGGCGCGCAGAATGGCGCGCAACTGCGTTTTGAAAAGTTCGGGGTGCGACAGGCAGAGGCGGATCGCCCGGTCGCCCAGGAAGGGGTTGAGTTCGTCGGGCATCTCGAAGCCGGCCGGCAGCTTGTCGGCGCCGAGGTCCAGCGTGCGGATTACGACCGGAGACGGATATTGGCTGGTCGCCGCTCGGGTGTAAGCCTCGGCCTGCGCATCCTCGTCCGGAAGCGTGTCGACCCCGAGAAACAGGAATTCCGTTCGGAAAAGACCGATGCCCTTCGCCCCGCGCGCGCCGACGGCGTCGAGCTCTTCGAGCAATTCGATGTTGGCCGTGATCGGCACCAGATAGCCATCGCGCGTTTGCGGCGGCTTGTCGCGCAGGGTATCGAGCTCCTGCATAATCTGTTCTTGCTGATGGGCCCGCTTTTCGTAGTCGAGCAACCGCTCTTCGGTCGGGTTGATGAACACCACGCCCCTCGCGCCATCGATCAGCACCGTGTCGCCGGAGGCGACGACCGCCGTGATGTTGTGCAGGCCCACCACCGCCGGAACCTCCAGCGCCTTGGCCATGATGGCCGTATGCGAAGTGGAGCTGCCCAGATCGGTAATGAAGGCCCGGACCATCGATCGGTCGATGCTGGCGGTGTCGGAGGGCGAAAGGTCATGCGCCACCACAATACAGGGCTCGGCGATCTGGCGCATCTGATCGAGCGATTCGCCGGCCAGGTTGGCCAGGATGCGTTTGGTGACATCGCGGATGTCGGCGGCGCGCTCGGAGAGATAGGAATCCTGCACCTTGGAAAGCATGTCGGCATAGCGGTTGGAGACCGCCTGCAACACGGGCTCTACGTTCAGCAGGTCCCGTTTGATGGCGCGGATGACGTCTTCGATGAAGGTGCGGTCATCGACCACCAGGATGTGCGCGTCGAAAATGCCGGCATGCTCGTCGCCAAGCACCTCCGCCACCTTTTTCTGGATATGCTTGATCTGGTCGTGGGTGGCGATCAGCGCCTCTTCGAAGCGGGCGATCTCGAAGGGGATCTCGGCGGGCGTGATGGATCGTTGGACGGCCTTGTCGGTATGCGGGGCAAGCAGCTGGGCTTTGCAAACGACGATTCCCGGGGAAACCCCGATCCCCTTCAGCGAAATCTCGCTCTTTGCATGCGTTTCGTACACCGCAATCAATCCTCGTAGAACTTGTTGACGAACAACTCCTCGATCTCGGCCATGGCTTCGTGCGCATCCTCGCCCGCCGTCGTCACGGTCATCGTGCTCCCGGGAAAGCCCTCGATCGTCATCAGCCCCATAATGCTCTTGCACGATACCTTGTTCCCATCTTTTTCAATGAAAATATCGCACTCATACTTCCCCGCCGCCTTGACCAGCAACGCCGCCGGCCGGGCGTGGATCCCGTATTCATTGAGCACCTTGAACTTTTTGACGAGCTCCTCAGACATACTGCACCCGTCCTCTTGTCAAACGCGTGATGATTTTTTCGTCCAGCTCCTTGGCGGCATCGTGGCCGAGTTCCTTGAGCTTCTGGTTGAGCGCGGCGACCTCGACAATGTTGGCCATGTCGCGCCCGGAGCGGACGGGCAACGTGATGCAGGGCACCTGGACGCCCATGATTTCGACGCTGGCCGGCTGAATGCCGGTGCGGTCCTCATTGCCGGTCGGCGCCTTCAATTCGATCACCAGATCCAATTCGGTCTGGCGGCGGATGGCGGCCACGCCGAATAGGCTGGGGACGTGGATAATGCCGATCCCCCGGATTTCCATGTGGTAGCGGGTGACCTCGTTGGCCCAGCAGACGATCCTGCCTCGGCTGGAGCGCCGCACTTCCGTAACATCGTCCGAAACGAGGCTGTAGCCGCGCTCGACCAGCGAAAGCGCCGTCTCGCTCTTGCCAATCCCCGGATCGCCGCGCAGCAACACGCCGATGCCCATCAGCTCCATGCAGGTGCCTTGGATGCGCTCCTGCGGGGCCGTCAACTTTTCCAGCAACACGGTGCATTCGTTCACGAAATTCATCGTGACCATCGGGGTGCGCAGCACGGGCACCTTGTGGAGCTCGGCCAGTTCGAGAATCTCCCGCGGCGCCTTGCGGTTGCGCGTGATCACGATGCCCGGAATCTGTTGTTCGAACAGCTCCACCAGCCGGCGGACCTTTTCCTCCTGCGAGAGGCTTTTCAAATAGGTGAATTCGGCCAGGCCGAATATCTGCAGGCGCTGGTTCGCGAAATACTGGAAGAAACCGGTCAACGCCAGCCCCGGACGGTTCATGGCGGTTTCCGGAAGCTTGCGGTCCAGATGTTGCGCACCGGCCACAATGCTCAGCGACAATTTCTCGCGGCCCTCATCCCATAATGTCTTAACGGTTATCGACACAAGCGGTCTCCTGAAAAGTTACGGTTATCTCTTATTTGCAAGGAATGTCCAAGCCCGAAACACCCAACTTCGAAAGAAGTTCCAATTCATAAGCCGGATGCGGAACCGCGGGTATCCGAATCCGGTTGCTTCGGGAGCGTCCTTTATTTGTGGTGATCCTGCACTTTATCGCGCTGTTTGCGCATTTGGCGTTCGGCGTGCTCGATGGAGCGGTCGATGGCGTCGTAGAGGTTTTCGGATTTCTCCTCGGCAGTGATGCGGATGTGGTTCGCGCCCTGGATGATGACTTCGGCCACCTTGTCGCGGCTTTCCGTATCGAGAACGACCTTGATGTTTTCTATTCGAGGGAACCCGCCCAGACACCGTTCAAGCTTCTCAACCACATGGGCCTTCACGTTGTCGGTTACATTTAAATGCCGACCGGTAATGCTTACTTGCATGGCTTGCTCCTTTCGTTTGCTTTACATACTGAACCGCGGTCCCAGATAAAGCTCGCGGCTCACCTCGTCGTTTACCAAAAAGTCGCTGTTCCCCTCGCTGAGCACCTGCCCTTCGCACAACAGGTACGCACGGTCGACCACGGCCAGCGTTTCGCGCACATTGTGGTCGGTAATCAAAACCCCCAGCCCTTGGTCGCGCAGGTCGCGGACGATGTCCTGCACATCGTTCACCGCCAGCGGGTCGACCCCGCTGAAGGGTTCGTCGAGCAGGATGATCGAGGGATTCGTGACCAATGCGCGCGTAATCTCGAGCCGGCGGCGTTCCCCGCCGCTGAGCGTGTAGGCGCGCTGACTGGCCAAATGGCTGATTTTAAGGTCGTTGAGCAGGCGATCGAGCCGCAGCTTGCGCTCCTTTTGGGAGATCGGCAGGGTTTCGAGGATGCTCATCACGTTTTCGCGCACCGTCAGTTTGCGGAAGATGGAGGGTTCCTGCGAGAGATAGCCCATGCCCATGCGGGCGCGCTTGAACATCGGCGTGCGGGTCACGTTCTTGCCGTTGAAGAAGACCTTGCCGCTCGTCGGGCGCACCAGGCCGACGATCATATAGAAGCTCGTGGTTTTCCCGGCCCCGTTGGGACCCAGCAGCCCGACGATTTCGCCGGCCTTCACATTGATCTCCACTTCGCGCACGACCTTTCGGCCTTTGTATGCCTTCGCCAGCTTTTCGGTCCGGATCAGATAGGTGTCTTCGGTTGCCATCTATTTATCTATGTCTTTCAGGAATTTCGCTTTGGTTTCTTCATCGAGGTAGAGCAAAACGCGGGCATTGGGCTCGCAGACCATCCGTCGGGGTTCGAGCCATATATTGATCCGGTCTCCAGTCATCACGTGTTGTCCTTGCTTGACCTTCGGTTCCCCCTCCAGCGAGAATTTCTTCTCATCCGCATGGTAGGTTGCGCGGCGGGCCAATGCCTTCCTGTCATCTGCTTGGATTATTACCTCGCCAAGCGCTTCGATCCAATCAATTTCGCGATCGTCTTTTAAGAAAACCTTCACATTATCGCAGTTCATTGCGGCGCGCGGATCGCGCAGGCGGACGTTGCCCATCAGCTCGGCCAAACGCGTTGCTTCGTCGAAAACCACCCGGTCGGCCCGGATTTCGGTGTCGCCCTCGCCCCCCGAAGGCACGCCGTCCATCTCCAGCCCGGCGGCGCCCTTCACCACCAGCAACGCATTGGGCTCGCAAACCATTCTGCGCGACCCTTTGATCCAGAGTTCGATCCGCTCGCCCGACAGGCTGTTCGCCTCGCTGGAGGCCACCGCCCGGCCCTGCAATTGCACGAATCCGCTGCGGTAGTCATAGATCGCCTGCTCCGCCGAAGCGGTGCGGTTGCTGCTGGAAAGATCGACGCCGCCCTTGGCCTCGACGTATTCGAGCTTGTTCGAAACCGAAAAACGCCCCACCAGACTACCGGCCCGCAACGTGCCCTGGTCATCTTCGACCACGACGTTTTCATCCATCCGCACATAGTTGCGGGCGTGGTCGAGCACCAGGCGTTCGCCCGTCAAAAGCGTTTCGCCCGCTTCGCGCCCGATCGCCTTCATCTGCGCCAGCCGCGCAATGAACGCATCGAATTCGCCCTCGAGCGCCGTCGGCGTGCCGCCCGAAGCCGGCGGCCCGGCGTCGGCCGCCGCGCCCTGGATCGGATCGTCGGCCAGTGCCTGGATCTGCGCCCACTCCTCCGCATCCGGGTCCGACCGCTCCCGCTTCGAGCAAGAAGCGCCCAGCAACACGCAACCGCACACCCCAACGATTCCGAGGCGATGCATCACAGCTCCACTCCCTTCATCTCGCGGGCGCCGGCCTTCACGAGCACCTTGGATTCGTGGAAAATCTCGAATTTGTTGTCGGCGGAGGAAAACCGGAACCCCTTGCCGGTGACGGTCATCTGCTCCAGATCGATCAAGACGTCGCCGTCGGAATAGACCAACAGGATTTTTTCGCCGTCTTGCTCCACCACTTTCGTGAAGCATTGCGGCGCGAAGATCGAAGCGAACACCTTGCGGTTTTCGAACACATCGATGCGCATATTGGTCACGTCGACCGACTTGTCGTCGAGCACGCGGGCATAACCGCCGTAAATCTGCGCCTTGAGGTTGCCCTCGTCGTCGTAGTACGGCGCGCGGACCCCCGCCACCTCCATGCCGGACTCCATGAATTCGTCCAGCTTGCCGCCGGCGGGCGCCTTGCCGGCCGGCTCCGCTCCGGCGGCGAACACCAGCGAGAGGACAATCAGATGGGAAACTACGCTTTTCATCTACAGCTCTATATAAACAGAAGGCCGCAAAGGACGCAAAGTAATCATACCCTGCATCTTTGCGGCCGCTGCGTGGTTGGCGCCAACCAATTCCCGCTAGCCGACTTCGACGATGCTCGGCGTGTAGTCCGCCGGGGGCTCGTAGCCGAGCAGCGTAATGCAGGTGGCCGCCAGATTGGCGATCCCCGGGTCGGCCACATCGGCCTTGCGCGCCTTGGCAACGCCGGACGGATCGTAGACGATGGCCGGAACCGGGTTGAGCGAGTGCGCGGTCTTCGGCTTGCACTTGCCTTCGTCGTCGAGCTTCAGCGTGCCCGTCTTCTTGTCCAGCTCGCACATGTCGTCCGAGTTGCCGTGGTCGGCCGAGCAGACCATGATGCCGTTGGTTTCGCGGATGGCTTCCATGATTTTGCCAACCCCTTCATCGACGGCCTCGACCGCCACCTTCACCGCCGCAAAGTTGCCGGTATGGCCAACCATGTCGCCGTTGGGGAAGTTGAGGCGGATGAACTTGTACTCCCCGCCCTTGATCGCGTCCACGACCGCCTGGGTGATTTCGTCGGCCTTCATGCGCGGCGCGTCCTCGAACGGGCAAACGTCAGAGGGGATTTCCTTCCAGGTTTCGGTTGCGAACTTGCCGGAGTTGTTGCCGTTGAAGAAATAGGTCACGTGGCCGTATTTCTGGGTTTCGGAGATGGCGAACTGCTTGACGCCCGAGTTGGAGAGGTATTCGCTCATGGTGCGGTCGATGGCGGGCGGCGTGACCAGATACTTTTCCGGAACGCCGAGGTCGCCGTCGTACTGCATCATGCCGGCATAGATGACGTCCGGCTTCGGGCCGCGGTTGAATTCGGTAATCTCGTCGGCTTCGAAGGCCTTGGTGATTTCCAGCGAGCGGTCGCCGCGGAAGTTGAAGAAGATAACGCTGTCGCCGTCGACGATCGGGCCCACCGGGGCGCCGTCGCGCTCGATGATGAATGCGGGCAGGTCCTGGTCGAGGATGCCCGGCTTTTCGGCGCGGAAGGTTTCAACGGCTTCTTTCATGGTGGCGAATTTGCGGCCTTCGGCTTTCACGTGGGCTTTCCAGCCGCGATCGACCATGCTCCAGTCGGCGTCGTAGCGGTCCATCGTGATGTTCATGCGGCCGCCGCCGGAGGCCACGCAGTAGTCCACCGAGCCGTCGGCATTGATGCCATCGAGAAACTTGTCGAAGCGCTCGACATATTCAAGCACGGAGGTCGGCGGCACGTCGCGGCCGTCGATGAGCGGATGAATGCGGGCCTTCTTGACGCCCTGCTCCTTGGCCTTGAGCAACATGGCTTCGAGGTGGTTGATGTTGGAATGGACGTTGCCGTCGGAGAAAAGGCCGATGAAGTGCAGTGCGGAACCCTTTTCGTTCACGTTGGAAACCAGCTCCTTCCAAACGTCCCCTTCGAACATGGAGCCGCTCTTGATTGCCTTGCCCACCAGCGCCGCGCCCTGGGCGAATACGCGCCCGCAACCGATCGCGTTGTGGCCGACTTCCGAGTTGCCCATGTCGCCGTCGTCCGGCAGTCCCACGGCAACCCCGTGCGCCTTGACCTCGGCGTAGACCGCGTTTTCGCGCAGCCAGTCCAGATTCGGGGTGTTCGCAATTTTGACATAGTCGCTGTCCGGGTTCTTGCCGATTCCGACACCGTCCATGATCACCAGCACAACGGGCCCTTCCGGACCGCCAAACGCCTTTTTCTTCTTCAATTGTTCCATTTCAATCATCTCCGTCGCTCCGATTCCGGAGCAGTTATTTGTTCATGGCTAACGATCCTCGGGGGTTTCGGCATGCCTTGCGGCCTGTACCGACGACGATTCACCAATCCCGATTAACTGAAATTTCCCGCCGCGCGGGGCATTTCCTCAAAAGTCGGGCAAATATGCCTCCCAGGCCCCCTGATGGCAAAATAATTACGGCACGAAGGTTTAAACGGCGCGGGGCGAACGCGGTCTATCCCAAGCAAACGCCCCCGCCGCCCCCGGCACGGGCTTGGATTTATTGTTTTGCACGGCGCCGTTTTGCCCCTGTACGCTATTTGTCGAAGGGGAAGACGGGAGCTTCCGTTTCCGGCGAAAAACAGGCGCCGGATCGAACCACAGCAAGGAGAACCATGATTGTTCGGGAAATACAACCGGGATCCGCCGAGTTTGCCGCGGAGTGCGCGCTCCGGCATCGCGTGCTGCGCGAACCCATCGGCCTATCGCTCTACGACGAGGATCTCGAGGCCGAGAAAAGCCAACTGCACTTCGGGCTATTCGATGCCGATGCGGAGTTGGTCGCCTGCGTCATTGCGGTCGCGACGCCCCCGAGCCGGGCCAAGATCCGGCAAATGGCCGTTGAGCCGCGGCATCAAGGAAAAGGGCTGGGAAGCTTTCTGCTCGCCACCGTCGAGGGGCTGCTCTCGCAGCGGGGCCTGACGCAACTCTCGCTGCATGCCCGGATCGCCGCCACCGGATTCTACGAAGGCTTGGGCTACGCGGCCGGCGGCACCCCCTTTCTCGAAGTGGGCCTCCCCCATATCGCGATGCACAAGCGCCTGGACGAGCCGCCAACGGCAACGACCGGGCCCCGGAACCCCCCCGCAACCCGCCGGAATGCAGGTTAAAGCGGGCTTGTTTTGACACGCCTATCCAGATATGGTTCGGCCCCAAATTGTACCAAAGGATTTCGATGAGAGCCAAAACCCACTTGCTTGCCGTTTCCCTTCTCCTCTTGCCCATGCTTGGCAGCTGCGAGCTGGAAAAAAGCGACCTCGACGTAAAGAAGATCACCCGCTCGGTAGCCTATTCGCTCCCGGTTTTCCACCTCAACCAGTTGCCGATGGATACGCATATTTCGACGAACGCCTTCAAGCTGTTCATCGACTCGCTCGATCCGTCGCACTGCTATTTCCTCCAACCCGACATCGACCGTTTCAGCGAGGACGCCAAAAACCTCCACAAATACCTGCGCAAGGGCAACATCGACTTCGCCCACGACGTTTTCAACACGTTGTCGGAACGGATCGAAAACCGCATGGATTTCACCGAGCAGCAGCTTCAACAGGGATTCGACACCACGCTCGACGAGGCGTTCCTCTGGGACCGCAAGGACGAGCCCTGGCCCAAGGACGAGGCCGAGTGGGACGACCTGTGGCGCAAGCGCCTGAAAAACGAATATGTCTCGCGGCTGGTCTCCAAACAGGTCTACGCCGACGCCCAAACGGCAACCAACACCGTCGAAAACCTTGAAACCAACCGCGTCGCCGGCGCCGCAACCGAAACCACCAACACCGTGGCGCGCGCGAAATCCAGCGATACGATCGAAAACGAAAACCTCAGCCCGGAAGAGTTCATCCTCGAACGCTACAAGCAGTTCAACCTGATGATGGAAACGTTCGACGAAGAGATGCTGCTCCAGCGCTACCTCTCCTCCTTCTCGCTGGTCTACGACCCGCACTCCGATTACATGTCGCCCAGCAGCGTCGAGGACTTCGACATCAACATGAAGCTCTCGCTCGTCGGCATCGGCGCAATGCTGCGGTCCGATGACGGGGCGGCCAAGATCGAGCGCATTATCCCGGGCGGCCCGGCCGACCGGGACGGGCGCCTCGAAGCCGGCGACAAGATCATCGCCGTCGGCGACGGTACCGGCGAGCCGGTGAGCATCCTGCACTGGCCCCTCTACAAAGCCGTCCGCCTCATCCGCGGCGACGAGGGCTCGACCGTCGTGCTCACGATCATCCCCGCCTCGGACCGCTCCGGAACCCGCACCAAGAAGATCGACCTCGTCCGCGAGGAAGTGAAACTCGAAGAGCAGGCCGCCAAAAGCGAGATCAAGACCCTGACGACCGACGACGGCAAAACGCGCAAGTTCGGCGTCATCCTGCTCCCCGATTTCTATGCCGACTTCCAGGCCACCAACAAAAACAAGAAGGATGCGCGGCGCGCCTCCACGGATGTCCGCCGCCTGATCAACGAGCTGACGCCCGAAGGGATCGACGGCCTCGTGCTCGACCTGCGCAACAACGGCGGCGGCTCGCTGGTCGAGTCCATCGAAACGGCCGGCCTGTTCATCTCCTCCGGCCCGATCGTTCAGGTCAAGGAGCGCAACGGCATCCAGGTACTGCCCGACGCCGACCCCGAGATCAGCTACGACGGCCCCATGATCGTGCTCGTCAACCGCCTCAGCGCCTCCGCCTCCGAAATTCTGGCCGCCGCACTGCAAGACTACAAGCGCGCCCTCATCGTCGGCGACCGGCAGACCCACGGCAAAGGCACCGTCCAGACCCTCATGACGCTCGGCGACCGCAAAGGATCGCTCAAGCTGACCACGGCCGGGTTCTACCGCATCAACGGCGGCTCCACCCAGCTCAAGGGCGTCACGCCCGACATCGTCATCCCCTCCTACCTCGATGTGATGGATGTCGGCGAAGACTCGCTCGAGCATGCGCTGCCCTGGGACACCATCCGCCCGGCCATGTACCGCACCTACGGCGACCTCTCCAAACTGGTCCCGATGCTGGCCGACCAGTCGAACGACCGCATTGAAAACAGCGAAGAGTTCACCACGTTCCTCGCCAAACGCGAGCGGCTGAAGCAACGCTACGAAACCAAAACCGTCTCCCTCTCCCTGGCAGACCGCGTGGCCGAAGCCGAGGCCGAAAAGGAACTCGACGACATCCAGAGCGGCGCGTTCCTCGACGAGGACAACGACGATAAGAAGGACGACATCATCCTCGATGAAACCCTGCACATTCTCTCCGACCTCATCGACATGCAGCAGATGACCGAGACCTCGCAGGTGATCGCGCCCAACTTCAGCGAAAAATAAGCGATTGCCGAAGGCGCAACCCCGCACGCAGCGTGCCGGCTAAGCGCCGGCGCGACGGTGGTTCTCGATGGTCGGCGGGGTCGAGTTGCCGGAGGCCTGGAGATCGAGCGCCTCGGGATGGTTCCGGTAGTGCGCCCGGACAGCGGCGGCAAGTTTTGCCTTCACCGCTTCGTCGATGGTGCAGATTCGGCAATCCGGCAGGACTTCCAAGAGGTGATCGAGCAGGCGGTCCTGCGGTTCGGGCATGCCCGGACGCCACGAGGCGAGCAGGGTTTTGTCGATGCGCGCCGGCAGGGAGCCGAGAATGCCCACATCGTTCTGGTCGTGCACCAGCAGCCCGGCGGTGGTGCCGCGGTCGAGGGTAAGCACCTGGAAAAAGTAAAGCGTGTGGTAAGCCAGCTGCGCGGCGCGTTCGGCATCCGACGGCGGCCCGACCTCGCGACCCGGCAGCATTTGCACATAGGCATCGATGGCCGCCTCCCCCACCCGCTTGGCCAACGCCAAGTCGGCGGCGAAGCTGCCGGAATTGAATTGCTCCAGATAGAAATGCGCAACGCCGCGGTGCCTCCCGAGGGCGGGAATGAAGAAATAGCGGTCGCCCTGCGCGGATGCCGCTTCGGCCAGCGCCCCGAAGGCCCCGTTCAGCGCGGCGTTGAAATGCGCCGTATCGGCTTCGTTGGGCATGGAGGGATTGAGGTCGGCCATCAGGCGCCAGTAGCCGTCATCGCCTTTCGTTTCGGTCCAGCTGATGTGGAGATGGACGGACGGCGCCTGCGGATGCGCCGGATGAACAATGGTCGAAATCGCGGTGGCCGAGGCAAGCCGGCGCGCCGGCTCGTCTTCGTAGTGCACCTGCGAGACATTGACGGAAGCCCTTCCCTGCAAGGCCGAATCGCCGATCCCGAAACGGCGGCCGCCGCCGTGGCGCCCGCCATCGCGCAGCCACTCGCATTCGGGGAGCGGCTCGCCGCCCCGGGCTTCCAGGGCTGCGACGAACCGGGCCTGCAGCGACTCGACGAGGGCCAGCGCCCGCACCGCCCGCTCCGACTGTGCGCAGCGGCGGCTCATTGCTCCTTCGCAACCTCCATGATGTAGCGGAAGCCGACATCGCTCGGGACGGCCGCCGTATCGGAGGAATAGGAACACGGCAGGAAGTTTTCCGGTATGGAGGCGCTGCCGCCCTTGAGCTGGTAGAAACTTTCCGAGTTCGGCAACTTCGAAGCGGTCATTTCCCGGACGTTTCCGGCCAGATCGAAGACGTTGTAGACCGACTTGTCGGTCAGCACGAAACTCTTCGGCGGCGCAAAGATCGGATATTTCCCCTTCGCCGCATCGTTGTTTTTGGTGAGCGTATAGCGATTGTCGAGCTTGTTGCCCCAGACATAGGTACGGCCATCGACGCCACGCGCGGCCTTTTCCCACTGCTGGACGGTCGGAAGCTTGATGGCGGCCCCCGTTTTCTCCCCGAGCCAGGCGCAATAGGCCTCCGCCGCTTCGCGGGGGATTCCAACAACGGGATGCTCGAGCTTGAACAGGTCCGGCCACAGCAGGTTGCCGGCGCCGTCCCACACATCGTGGAACTCGCGCGCGTTTTCGACGACCTGGACGCGGCTGCGGTAGGCCTGCTTCAGCGCGGGGTCGGAGAGGCTCTTCCAAAATTCCAGGTATTCGCCGAACGTGACCTCGGTCTCCTTGATAAAGAAGGGCTCGAGCGCCACGGACTGCTTGCGATAGAAACGCGACTCCTCGCCGCCGAAGACGAATTCGCCGCCGGGCACGAAGGCCATGCCCTTGTAGAACTTCGAAGGGAACCAGGCATGCACGACCTTTTTCTCGCCGTGCCCGATATGGATCGGGAAGGGCTTCATGCCCTGGCCGCCCGACAGGGTGACCATGGCCAGATAGGAGCCCTCCGGCACCACCTGGACCGTAAACGGCGGCGCCTTCTTGGCAATGGCCGTGTCCTGGTCCGGCACCAAACGGCCCTCGACGTTTTTCAGACTGAAGATGAGAACCTGTTCGACGTTTTCAGAAGCCGTCACCTCCAAACTACCGACGCCCTCGACCTGCCGCCGGACCCGGTAGAGAAACTCGCGGACGTCGTCCGCCGGCATCTTGCCCCAGGCCTCCAACCGCTTGTCGAGATCGCCGAGCCACTCCTTGGCGAGCTCGGTGTCGCCGCGATAAAGGGCCAGCTCCAGACGCTGACGGAGGATTTGGTAGAGGCCTTCGCGGACCCGTTTCTTGTTCCGCAGCGGCGGCGGAACGCTTTCGAAGTTGCTCGTTGCAATATTGAATTGGTTGTGGATCTCGCCCAGCTTCTTCCTCAATTCGTTCTGGAGCCGCCGTTCCACCTCCGTCTCCTCGCGGAGCTCCTGCCGGGCGGACTCGGCCTTGAGCTCGTCGAACAGTTGGAATGCTTCCTCGGCAATGCCGCTGCCCAGGGCGAGGTGGACTTCGCCATCCTCCACGTCGGAGCGGTAGTTGCCGTACATCATGGCCGACTGCGCGCCGTAGGCCAGGCAAAAGGCGGTGGCCACGGCGGCGATTACGCTGGCCTTGACCGGATTCCGGCGGCAGGCCTTCCAGAAGCGGACATGGCGCGGCGCCTTGTAGATGCTGACATCCCGGTGGCCGATGTAGTTGCGGATATCGTCGGCCAAATCCTCGACCGAACGGTAGCGGTTGACCTGGAAACGGGCCATCGCCGTCATGCAGATGGCGTTGAGCTCGCGCGGGATCTTTAGATCCGGGCGGCGCTTGCGCGGCGGCAGGAAGTTGCCCTCCTTCACGCATTCAAGCAGCTTGCGCAACTGCATTTTTTCGAACGGCGCCTTGTAGGTCAGCATGTTGTAGAGGATGGCGCCGAGGCTGTAGACATCGCTCTGGAAATCGATCTCGCTGATGTTGCCGTCGGCCTGCTCGGGCGACATGAAGTTGGGCGTCCCGGAAATGGCGCCGTCGAGGGTGTGCGATCCGTCGTTGAGCTCATCCATGCGCAGCTGCACGTTGCCCGCCGCCGCGCCCGATTCGCCGAGCTGCTTGACCAGCCCCCAGTCGAGAATCAAGACCTCGCCGAACTCGCCGATCATGATGTTGGCGGGCTTGAGGTCGCGATGGATCACCCCCTTGCTATGGGCAAAGGCCACGCCGTTGCAGACCGACAGGAAAATTTCGAGCAGCGTGTTGAGGGGATATTTGTGGATATAGAACGAGGTGTTGGCCTCGAGGCGATCGAGGATCTCCTTGAGATTCTCGCCCTGGATCTTTTTCATGGTGAAATAGACCCCGAGCTCGTCCAGAACCCCCATCTCATGCACCGGCATGATGTTGGGATGTTCCAGCTGGGCCGTCCCGCGCGCCTCCTTCAGAAAGCGGTCGACGACGTCCTCATCCTCGCGGAACTTTTTCTTCAGCGACTTGATGGCCACTTCGCGGCCGAGCAGGCCGTCTTTGGCGGTATGGACTTCGCCGAACGAGCCTTTGCCCAGCGGGGTGATGTCGGTGTAGTGCGCCCCCGCGTTCTCCAGCTTGACGGAAAGAACGCGCTTGACCCAACCGAGCTCGCGGGTCGAGCCGTTGCCCGTCGTTGCGTTGGATGTCGCGGTGGGGTCGCTTTTGTTTCCTGCGTCGGGTTGTTCCATTTAAACCTCCGAAAATGCAACCATTCTAGAGGAACGGCGAATCCCGAACAATCGAATATCGAGCGGATTGCCGCCGCCGCGGCGCCTGCAAAGTCGGCGCGAATGCGGAGGGGCCAGCCCTCCGGCATTCGCCGGCCCGGTCGCTCGCGCGCCTAGGCTTTGATCCAAGCCTTGATGCCGGACGGCAGCGGCAGAATGGCTTTCACTTCGCATTGCCCCGCCGGGATTTCAACCACATCGCCCGTTTGGTGGCCGATCAGGGCCTTGGCCAAGCGGGTTTCGGAGGAGATGATCGAGAGGCTCTCGTCCTGGTCCCATACCCCGAGGATATAGTAGGTTTCAACGATTCCGGTCTCCTTGTAGGCCAGTTCCACCCCGCAACCCGGGGAAACAAAGGCAAGATCGACATCGGCGAAGTCGGTCGGCTTGACCTTTTCGAGATCGGCGGCCAACTGGGCGCCCTGGGCCATCAGCAGGCCCTGGCGTTCCTTGGCATATTTGAACTCGGCGTTCTCGCGCAGGTCGCCGTAGCTGCGGGCGACTTCGATCTCCTTGGAGTTTTCCGGGATGTCGACAGTCATGATTCGCTCCAGCTGCTTCTGGCGCTCGGCATAACTGTGCGCGGAGGTCTGCGGCACCTGCTTGCGCGGCGCGGAGGATGCGCTCGGCAGAATGATGTCCTGCAGCTCGGGGAACTTGCGAAGCACCTTGGCCACCACGGATTTGCGATCAAGGGCATCCCAGCCGTTGCCTTCATGGATGCGGCGCAGGAAGTCGCGGCGCTGTTGCTCGGTCATGGCGCCCATCACATCGTGGAGCCACTCTTCGGTCTGGAAGCGTTCGCGCAACTGGTTCTGGGCGCGGAGCATGGCCCCGGCACTGTTGACCTCCAGCACTTCCTGGACGCGGAAGGCGAGGTCGCCCTTGGAAATGAGGTCCCACTTTTCGACGTATTCGCCGGAACGCTGGCACCAGAGCAGCATCGGCGAGCTGGCGGTACGCCGTGCCACGGCGCTGGCCATGATCTGGCGCACGTCCTCTTCCGCGCCGTGGGCGATCAAGGCCGCCATCACTTCGTTCAGCACCGGATGGCTGACCACCGGAATGACTTCCGAAAGGGTGGCGATCACGGCGTCGCGGTCGTTCTCGATGAGGATCGAGAGCAGCGTCTGCAACTGGCGCGAGGGCAGGCGGTCGAGCATGGTGACGAGATCGTCGTCGATCAAATCGCGGATCATCTTGGCCGTATCCAGATCGGTCGGCTCGATCTCGAAGACGCGGGCGTAGATGAACCCTTCGGCCTTCCACTCCGGGCGGGCCGAAGGCGCCCCCTTGATGATGAACGAGAGCCGGTTCGAGAGGGCTTCCTTCGCCGCGTCGGTGGTGATGTCGATATTCTTCTCGATGATCTCCTTGAAGCGTTCGAAAAGACCTTCGATGTCGCGTTCCTGCGCGATCATCGCGAACCATTCGTCGTCGTAGGCAAGCCCATCCTTGTGGAAAACAATGTTGTCGGAGCGCTTTTTCGGGATTTCGACGGAGGCGTCGAGTTTCAACTCGCGGCGGGCCCCTTCCCAGAATTTTTTCCAGGCGGCTTCCGGCATGACGGACGGGATCAGTTTTTCCATGAGACGGGCCACGGACATGTTGCCGTAGCTGCCCAGGGCCATGCGGACGACCTCGCCGGGCGTTTCCTTGACCAGACGGTCGAGCTCGGCCGGGTTGTTGTGCTTGATGGCCAGGATATGATCGTCGTCGAGCACTTCCAGAGCTTCGGCGGCATAGCTGAAGGCCATCTCGTGTTCGCCCTTGCGGTCGAACTCGATTTCGAGTTGCTGGTAGAAAAAGTCGATGTCCTCGATGATGCCGAAGCCCCACGTCTCGTTGTAGCAGAGCATGCCCGGCTTGAGCGAGCGCAGATGGGCCAGCCGCGCAAAGCACTCCAGCACCGGCAGATTGCTGCCGAACCCGGCGGGCTCGACCATTTTCAGGGCATTGCGGTCGTTCGACAACAGCTTCTTGACCGAACCTTCGACATCCTTGACCGACCGGCGAACACCCCCGAGCCAGGCAAGCACCTTCAGGGCCTCGTCGACCCGATCGGCTTCCGCCAGCTGCTGGAATAGCTGTTGCGCGCCTTGATCGGCCTCCGATCCGCGGCCGGCATCCACCAGCGCACCCAACACCTTGAACAGTTTGGCCTTGTCGATTTTTCCGTCAGCCAGTCCAACAATCCACTCTTCGTTCACTGATTCCAAATCCATTGTCATGTCTCCTGAAAAATTAGCGGCAAAACATAACTCTTTTTCATGGGGCTGGGAAACGTTTTCGGAGGGGGATTTGCCCATTCATCGGCTAACCCCGGTTCCGTTGCGACAAACAGAATGCCAAAATAAGAAATCCCGACCATCTGCCTCTTTGGTCGATGCCGCCGAATGGGATTTCCCCTCCCGTTGAAAAAAAACGATAGAAACGAAACAAGCGCCTCTATCCTGAATTATTCACGCGCCGAGTTTGCTTCTGGCAACAGCCGACCGGAGGGAGACAGGCTTTGCGCATGCGAAGCAACGAGCGGAGCGAAGTGGCAACGCGTCGAAAGGTGCCGCCGTAGCAGCCTACCGCAAGCCTTTCGCAACGAAGTTGACGAAGTGAAATCGCCGCGCCTACGGTAAAAATGGATGGGACTAAATTTTTGAAACAAAAAACCATATGTACCTTAACCCGGTATGTTAACCCCATTCCCATCCATTTTTATGAATAGATCAGGCTAGCGCGGCATGCCGCAGCCAAAGAGTTTTACCAGCGAATGAATAACATCTACGAATAGGGAGTCTCCAGGAAATGTTCATTCGTAGATTTTATTA